>JAFLTK010000050.1 GCA_022511505.1 Muribaculaceae bacterium | reverse complement strand
GGTCTGACCAACGGCTACCACCTTAACTTTGGCTAAAACAACAACGACTTTGCTATTGGCGGCGCCTCTGACGTCAACGAGATTATCTGGGTCATCCCCCAGAGCAACCCCGCCGTTTCGGGCAGCGACAGCGGCCTCCTTTCATACGCCAACGGCACCTTCATGGTCAACGCATGGATTGGCGACTCAAAGGATAGCGATTCCTTCAATTGCAGCATCGCCGACTATAACTCGGGCAACGGCTGGAAGTGTATGAGCGCGCGTCGCCAGTTTGTCGAGACATTTGACTGGAACGCCAACTACACCTACTCGCCCGACCTGCGAACCAAGTTCTGGCGCACGGCCGCCGACGGTTTCAACGTCAACAACCCGGCCCTCAATCAGGATTACTGGGGCAACAACGGCTTCCTTGCCGTCAAGTACACCAACTGGTATATCGACGACAACAACAACATCGACCGTAACCTCTCGCCCGCGGCTACCGACCAGCTCGGTGTTGACTATGCGATGGTTCGCCTCGCCGAGATTTACCTCTCGGCTGCCGAGGCCGCTCTCAACGGCGGCGGCGACAAGGGCAAGGCTCTGACCTATGTCAACTACATCCGCCAGCGCTCGGGCATGGACCCCTACACCTCTGTCAACCTCGTCGAACTGCAGAACGAGCGTTGCCGCGAGCTCTACACCGAGTGCACCCGCCGCTCTGACCTCATTCGCTACGGCAAGTGGTTGACCGGCTACACCTGGAACTGGAAAGCCGGCTTTGCCAACGGTGGCGACTTTGACCCGGCATTCAGTGTCTATCCCCTTCCCTCAACCGTTGTCGTCAAAAACGGTTATGTCCAGAACCCCGGTTACTAATCTCCTTTCAGTCTCTTAATTATGAAGAAATTATCAATATTACTGACCGCGGCGGCTGTTGCCCTCGGCTTTGCTTCTTGCTCTGAGGACCGCGACCCCGTCTATCAGGTACCGACTACATTTGTCCTGAACACGCCTGCAATGCAGAGCCAGTTCATCGACCTGACCGAGAAAGGCACCCTCGAGCTGGTTGCCTCTCAGCCCGACTATGGCTACTCGGCCGTTACACAATATTCGGCCGAGGTGTCTCTCGACCCCGACTTTGCAACGTTCACCGAGATTGCCGCCACGTCGGCCACCTCGACAATGGCCCGCTTCTGCGTCAGCCAGAACGACGTCTGCCTCGCCATGCTGTCGCTTAAAAATGTGACCGACGAGGAAACATTTGCCGAGACCTTTGGCGACAACTATGTCAAGGTCTATTTCCGCGCCGTCGCCCAGTTGAAGGGCGTCGAGTCGTCGCGCATCGTCTCCAACGTTGTTTCCTACGATAACCTCAAGCCCTACTTTGCCATCGAGATGCCGGGCTTCATCTACCTCGTCGGTGCACCCGAAGGCTGGGCCGGTCCTACCGAGGGCAATGCCGACCACTATGCTCCATGGCGCCTCTTTGAGCCCGCCGACGGTATCGGCACCAAGATTTATAGCGGCGTCTTTGACATTCCCGCCGGTCAGGCTATGTTCCGCTTCTACACCGCGCTGACAGGCTGGGATGCCGACTCCTACGGCTATCAGGTCGACGACAACGCTACTGACTTCCCCGAGTTTACCGACGGCTCGTTTACCTCGGCACTCGTTGCCGGTAAGGGTAGTTTCTCGTTCCCCAACTGGGTTGGCGGCAAGATGACAATCATCGTTGACCTCAGCGACGAGAACAACATGACTGTTACCTGCATGGCCGGCGAGCACTCTCTGGTTGCCACCAAATACATCTATCTCGTCGGCTCAATCAGCGGCTGGCAGGCACCCGGCACCGATAACGAGGAGCACTACAAGAACTGGCGTCTGGCCGACTCGACCGGCGACGGTGTCTACACCGGCTCGTTTGACGTTCCCGCCGGCGAACTCAGTTTCCGCTTTGCCCTGAGCCTCACCGACGAAGGCTGGGACAACCCGACTCAGATTGGCGCAAGTGTTGCCGACCAGAACAACAACTACACTTTCAGCAACGGCACTTTCTCGGGCCCCTACGTCAGCGGTAAGGGTAACTGGACCTTCAACATCGACGCCGCCTCGACTATCGACATCGCCGTCGACACCAACAGCGAGACCGTAACCTACACTCTCCACTAACTTTTCAAAGCATCTACAAAATGAATAAATTAGCAATATTTGGATTGACGGCAACAATGGGTCTGGCCTTCACAGCTTGTGACAACTATGAAGAGCCCAACCCCGCGCCGCAGACTAATCCCCAGACCTCGGTCCTCAGTGTCGACGACGTTGCCGTCGTCGCTGCTGCCGACCCCGCCATCCCCTTTGACCTGACCACGCTCAACGGCCTCTCAGAGTCGGCTCAACTCGCCACCATCTCGACCGACGCCATGCCCGAAGGCTATACCTTCAAGGTTGCCGCTACTATCTCGGCACTCGGTAAGAGCGCCGAGGTGGCCACCGAGGTTGTGCAAGACGAGGAGAATCCCACTCTCTATGCCGTCAACGCATCGGCCGACGCGCTCAACGCTGCCTATAAGCAGATTACCAAAAATCCCGCCCTCGGCAGTGTCGACGTTACTTTCCTGGTCTACACCGTTGCCGGTATCGGCTCTCAGGAGGCGGTTGTCGGCGGTCCCGACAATGTTTACGGTCCTTTTGCCGTGTCGCTGATACCCTTCAGCCCCGAGTCTGTCATCGCCGACGCCTACACGCTCCACGTTGTCAGCGCCGTCGGTGCAGCATCGACCTATACCCTGAGCAACAGCGGTGCCAACCCATACGACGACCCCGTGTTCTCGGTTAAAGTTGACGCCACCGCCGGCGACAAGTGGTATGTCACCACTGCCTCGGGCGACGCTTTCTATGGCGTCGAGGAGGGCAACGAGTCGGCCGAAAACGGTCTTCTGTACCCCTACAGCAACGCTGCAGGTACCGTCAACGGCGTCTTCACCTCGACCACGCCCTACCTCTTCACCGTCAACATGGAGGAGAAAACCTATTCCTATATCCTCGCCTTTGACCAACTCTACACTCCCGGCGACGCTAACGGCTGGAATCAGGGCGCATCCCAGATTTTGACCACGACCGACTATGTCAACTTCGCCGGTTTTGCAGTGCTCGACGGCTCGTTCAAGTTCACAAGCGCCCTCGGTTGGGACGGCATCAACTATGGCTCGACCGGCGTTGAAGGTGAACTGACCGACGACGGCGGCGCCGGCAACCTAACGGTTCCCGCTCGCGGTCTCTACTACTGCCAGGCCAACATCAGCGCCCTGACCTACAGCACCGCGCTGACCGAGACCTGGGGTGTAATCGGCGACGCTACTCCCGGCGGCTGGGACGCTGAAACAGCACTCACCCCCTCGGCCGACCTACTCAAGTGGAGCGCCGACATCGTCCTTACCGACGGTACTCTCAAGTTCCGCGCCAACAACGACTGGGCTATCAACCTCGGTGGCGAGGCCATGAACCTCACCCCCAATGCCGACAACGTGCCCTCGCCCGGCGCCGGCACCTACACCGTTACCCTCGACTTCTCGGCCGTTCCCTACACCGTCACCTTCGTTAAGAAATAATCCTAAGCCATAGCGCAATCCAACCCCCGGGGGCATCTCACCGCGAGATGCCCCCTTTTCTTGCTTGGATGAATGGCTATGTCGTGTTTTTTGTGTAACTTTGGCAAATTCCTAATTAAATGATAAAGACCATGGAAAAGACAAGTGTGAAAAGTGTTTTAGTGACGTTGGTGGCACTGGTGGTTGCGGGCATCATGCCGGCACGCGCCGACCGCGATATCAACACGATGCAGGCGGTCAATGCGCTCGACCTGCGCATCATCAACAAGGGATGGGATGAGACCTCGGGGCCCTACACCCGCCTGCCTGCCGAGATGAAGGATAGCGTCAGGTCGACGCTGTGGGACTGCGCGGTTTGTTCGGCTGGAGTCGGTGTGCGTTTCGCCACCAATTCAACGGCCGTCGGTGTCAAATACAAGTTGCTGAAAGGTTTCAGCATGCCCCACATGGCTTTCACCGGCATCAAGGGAACCGACCTCTATATCCACCACGACGGCGAGCCGCAGTTTGAAGGCGACAGCGGTTGGCGTCACGTCAACACCAATCGCCCGGCGATGACGGCCGACCGCAAGGACAACGATAAGGTTTATGTCGAGAACATGGACTCGACGATGAAGGAGTTCATGATTTATCTGCCTCTGTATGACGGCGTTGAAGAACTGTATGTGATGATTGACTCAGGCGCGGTGATTACTCCCGGCAGCGAGGAGCTGATATTGCCGACGCGTCGCATTGTGGCCTACGGGACAAGCATCCTCCAAGGCGGTTGTGCTTCAAGGGCCGGCATGGCGTCGACCAATATGATTTCGCGCTCCCTTAATGCCGAGGTCATCAACCTCGGTTTCAGCGGTGAGGGTAAGATGGATTTTGAGATGGCTCGCGCCATGGCGTCGATAAAGGATGTCGACCTGTATCTGCTCGACCCGGTGCCCAACTGCACCCAGATGATGCTCGACACGATAACCTACGACTTTGTCAAAATTCTGCGCACGCTTCGCCCCGAGGTGCCTATTGTGATGCTCGAAGGCCCCATCTACCCCTACGCTCGCTATGACTCGTTTTTCAACTCCTATCTGCCGGCCAAAAACCGCGAGTTCCGCAAAAACTATGAACTGCTTAAGGCCGAAAATCCCGAGAACCTCTACTATGTAGACTCGGTTAATCTCGACGGCGTTGAGGATGACGGCACGGTCGACGGTATCCATCTGACCGACCTCGGCTTCAAGTACTACGCCGACAAATTGACGCCTATAATACGCGAAATATTAGGGTATTAGCATTTGTGCTGACAATCGGGGCAGATGCCCTTTACAACATAATTGACATCCTCGGCAGTGAATCCTTCGGGTAACGGAATTGCCGGGATGTCGATTCCCTCAAAGCAAAACGTCTGCCGGCAACGGAGGCAGTGGAAGTGGGGGTGAATATCGTCGTGCACCTCGTGGTGGTCGCCGTGACAGCGACACATTTCATATTTAATCGAGCCGGTGCCGTCGTCGATAGTGTGCACAATATCTTTTTGCGCAAGAGCTGCGAGAGTGCGGCCGATTGATGAGCGGTCGACCGTCTCGAGCCTTGTCTCAATCTCGGCGGCCGACAGCGGTCGGTCGGCGCCATGAAGCGCGCGCATCACCATCACCTTTACCGGCGACGGCCTAAGCCCGGCCTCCTGCATTATGTGTTCCAAATCCATCATGGTGCAAAAATACAAATTTTTCGCCAAATTGGTAGACGCTTTTTCGCCTGTAGTCGTCGAAGACGACGATGTCATGGTTAACCCCACCAAGAGCGAAGCGATTGGTGGGGCATTGGCTATATAATGATACAGAGTCGTCGGAGACGACGATTAACATCAATCAAGTCAGTAGTTTTTCGTCCCATTCAAACCCCTCAGAGACTACAAGATCATATATCTCTTCCTCAAAGGTCTTGACGCGGTGATGCTCCTTTTGGGCCCTAATATAATTAGCGACTAAGCTCTTGTGGACTCCTGATTTTGAGAAACTGAAAAATTCCTTTCCCCAACCTTCAAAATAGGGAAAAAGCCCGCTTCGTTTCATCCAAAGGCTACTTTTGCGCTTGAGTTCGCCACCGAGATCGGCTGGAGCGACAGTCGAGTGAAGATCCACCAAAAGATGAACATGATTGGCAATTCCACCAATGCGGATAAGTTTTGAATTGCGATTTTCGATCAACCGCCAGAGGTATTGATATAACTCGCGTTCGTGTTCAGGTGATATCGTCATTTTGCGGCGATAGGTGTTGAACACTATATGTTGGAGGTTTAAAATCATGCTCATAATCAACTGTTTTTAGTGAATTAATCGTCATCTCCGATGACTCTGAGATTTGTAGTTCAGCAACCCCAGGATTCACTTCGCTGCGCTCCGTTCATCCTGGGGTTAACCATGACATCGTCGTCTTCGACGACTTCGCGACACATATTACTTAGGTCAATTTTAAAGCGGGTGTGAGCCCGAAGGGCGAAAAATGGGATAGACAGGTGTTATCTCAGCAAGAGGGTGGTTGCCGAGGGGTGGTTATTGAGCCAGAGGGTGGCGCGGATGTGGGTGGCATCGCCGGTGGGTATCTTCTCGCCGGGCTTGACTACGGGCGATTGCTCCGTTGGCTTGGAGCCGTCGGTGGTGTAGCGGATGACGGCGTCGGGGTATGGGCTGTTGACAACGAAAGCGGCGCCGTCGTCAACGAGTTTGATGCCCGGCTGGCGCACGTGGTAGGTCAGGCCGTCGCGTTCCCACTTGGGTATCTGGCCGAGGATGACTTCATGGAAAGCGGCGTCGGTGTAGGTTGGCTCGGGGTTCCAGGCACGTTCGGCGAGACCGAGCATCTTGGGCAGCAGCATCATCTCCTGATTGCCGCGGTTGCGTATGGTCTCGGCAAACACTTGCCCGGAGATGCCGATGATGTTGGCGCCGGGGGCGGTGCAGAGCACTGCGGGGTAGCCGTTGAGGGCCTTGAACTCGTCGGTCGAGCCGCCCCAGTTGAGGCCGCGCTCGTCGGGGTTGTGGCTATAAACCATGTCGAGGTAGAAGTGCTCGACGTTGCTTAACACAATTGGATAGCCGGCAGCGGCGAGGTCGTTGGCCACGATGTTCTGGCCCTTGACGGGGAGGGTGTTCCAGCAGTTGACGCTGTAGACACGGGGAGCGACGGCTTTGTTGTAGTCATTGGAGTGGCGCAAGGCGATTTCCTGCCAGCCGGATAGTTTGACACCCTTTTTGGCGAATGAGTCGGCGAGGCGCTTGACAAAGTAGGCATGAATTTCCTTGTTGCCATCGAGACCCTCTTTTTGGGAAAGGGCGGCAATGGCGGGGCTGCCGCTCCAAGCGCTGTGGGGCACCTCGTCGCCACCGATGTGGATGGCCTCAAGGGGCACGCCGGCCTCGCGGTGCATGTCGATAAACGCGTCGGCAACGATGTCCATAAACTTGTAGGGACCTTCGAGGGCCGGGTTCATGATGTTGTCGTGGAACGCCTGTGGGGTAGAGTAGACCGAGGTATCGCCCTCTTCGGTCAAAAGCAGCGAGCGGTCGCCGGTCTTGGCGGCGCGGTGTTTCATGGCATAGATGGCGGCGCGGGCATGTCCGGGCGACTCGATTTCGGGGATGACGGTGATGCCGAGCGAGTCGGCATAGCGAATCATGTCGATATACTCGGCGCGTGTCATGTAGCCGTTGGCTGTGCCGCCAACAGTGTTGGGGTTACCGTCACCGGCATAGAACTGTGGCAGATACTCGCCCGACTCAAAGCCATAGCCGTGGCGTGCGCCAACCGTGGTCAGTTCGGGCAGGGCGGGAATTTCGACTCGCCATGCCTCGTCGTCAACGGGATGGAAATGGAGCGTGTTGAGGCCGTAGATAGCCATCAGATCGATGACGCGGCGCATCTGTTCAGGTGTCTGGAAATTGCGGGCAATGTCAATCATCAGGCCGCGGTAGGGGTAGGTGGGGCGGTCGTTGATGACGGCGTTGGGGAGCGAAATCTCCTTGTCGCCATAGAGATAGGTGAGGCGCTTTTTGAGTTGTGCCCACTGACGGCGCGGGGCGGTGACGGTCATGGCGTTATCGGCCACGGTGATGGTGTATTCGCCGTCGGCAATCGCGCCCTTGGGTTGCTCAAACTTGATTTTGGCCATATTGACGGTGCTCTCGCCGCCGGTCAGCGTGACCTTTTTGAACGAGGGAACGACGTTGTAGGGCGACTGCTCGACCTCAGCCATAATGCGCTCGTTGATGGCATAGATAGAGTCACCGTAGGGCATCAGGTCGCTACCCTCGCGGGCATAGAAACGCGGGTCGGCGCTGATGTCAAAGCGAGTGTAGGCGGTAGCCTCGGTAGAGCCGTCGCTGCGCACGACGTGGAAACTATCGGGCGAATAGTTGATAGCGTTGATGAAACCGCGAGTCTTGATTTCAAACACCAGAGTGTCGCCCTTGGCGGCCTCCTTAAAGCGGGGCGAGGCGATGCAGTGGTAGTTGGGGACGAGTTCGATGAGCGTGTCGGCCGGGTTGAGCATCTCCATCGGGCGGTTGAACTGGTTGAAGCAGAGGCGCTCGACGTCGGCAAGGTCGCCGGTGACGGTGATGGTCTGCAAATAGTAGTTGACACCGGTCGAGTCGACGGGCAGGTTCTCGGCTTGCCAGTGGACCTGAACCGAGGACTCTTTGGATGCCATGGCCTTGGTGCAGGCAACGGCGAATGTCGCCAGCGCGACGGCGACGAGAAGTAATAATAGATTGTTCCTCATGACTATGGGGTTGATTTAAGGGTTAATTTCGATAATGGAGATAACGGGGAGATGGTCTGACGGCTGATTGTCGCCGAGGGGACCCTCAAAAGTTTTGACCAAGCGGAAAGCGTCGGTCGGGTAGCCGAAAATGTGGTCGAGGCGGTCGGTCGGAGCCTTGGCGGGGAACGTCGGGTTGTCGCCGCTGAGGCGTGTAAACTGGCTTTCGATAAGGGTAATCGGTTGACTGCCGGGGACGCTGTTAAAATCGCCGCCGATGATGACCGGAACGGTAGAGTCGGCAAAGGTCGCGTTGACCGTGGCGGCCTGCGCTACCATGTTTTCGAGCGACTTGTAGTCAAAATGGGTCGAGGCAAATTCAATCAGCGAGTCGTTGTCGAGGGTGAACAGTCCGCGAATGATGACACGCGGCTCCTCGTTGGCCGGATTTGGCAACTTGACGGTCTCGACACGTTCGGCGGGGTAGCGCGAGAGGATGGCGATGCCATAGTAGGAGTCTGGAATACTGAAATTGAGCGTGCGGCCAAAGTAGCCAAACATGCCGGTGCGCTGTGCCAATTCGTTGACAAAATTGATGTTATTGTTGTGGGGCGCCATGGTGCGACGCGAGTTGACGTCGACCTCCTGAAGCGCGACAAAGTCGGGGTTATACTTTAGAATCTCCTCGGCGAGGCGGTCCATAGTTGCCAGTTCGCCGAAGCGCAGGTTATAGGACATGACGGTCAGTTGCCGCGGCTCG
>JAFLTK010000049.1 GCA_022511505.1 Muribaculaceae bacterium | reverse complement strand
TGAACAGCGCCGTTCTGACGCCGCCAATATGAAGAGGCCCGGTGGGCGATGGAGCAAATCTTACTCTAACTTTACGGTCCATTTTTATATCGTTTTCTTTAGATACACTATATATTAGCATGCAAAGATAATAAAAATTTTACTTTCATTCCTTTTAGCAATTATTTTTTATTCTTTTTCACTGGATTTATCAATTGATATTTCCCGTTTAGACCATAATCAGAGTGTTTCAGACTAAAAAACGAGCGACTGCTTGATAAAAATCAAAGCAGTCGCTCATCATGACATGGATGAACTGTATGCTATCAGATGATAACCTTAACGGGGTTCCGGCCGTCGACGGTCACGATGTAAACACCGCCGGCAAGAACAAAGGTGTGGCTGGTGGCAGTCGCTTTTTGGGTTGCAACTGTGCGACCAGCCAGGTCGGTAATAGTCACGATGCTACCCTCGGTCAGGTTGTTGACGCTGATGGCATCGCCAACAGTATAAACCGTTACGGCCGAGTTATTGCCATTGATGCTTTCAACACCACTGGGGTCAACATAGCGGTCAATCTTGAAATCGTTGATGTTGAGTTTAACCGAGTTTGCGTCGATTTTATATCGAACGTTCTCGGTGCCTTCGTGGCGCAAGGTGAACTTGAATGTGCGTTTCTTGTTGACCATCGAGAACTGACCGATTTGAGTCTCGTTACCGGCCTCGTCAACGGTCAGCAGATAGAATGTCGATGTTTTTGCACCCGGGTTACCGGCATAGAGTGTAATGTCAACGGGACCTTCAATCCAGGGAGTCAGCATGTAGCCGCCTTCGCCCTCGGTAGTAAACTGTACGGCACGGGGAGAAGCGCCGGCGTCGGCCGCGGTGTTGGCGCTGTAATCGCCTGAGGCTGCTACGTTGTCTTCATAGAGGGCCACGATGCGCATCGTTGTCTTGCCGCCACCAAATTCCATACCGCCGACAACTTTCTTGGCGTAGGCAGCCGCGTTAATTATATTTGTGTTGGCTGTGATTGAACCGTATGCGTCAACCCATTCCTGTGGAGTGGTCTTAAAGTCACAATAGAACAACTGGCCGCCGGCGATAGTCTTGAAACTGCCAACCTCGCTCGGAGTCGTACCGATGTTGTTGGTTGCATCTATGCGCCAGTAATATGTGTTGCCGGCAGCAAGAAGACCGAGGTTGTATTCTTTGGTAGTCAATCCGGTTGCAAGGGCCTTGAGATCGTTGGCCGAAGTGCCAAAATATACGCTGTAGGTAACCTCGCCGAAATAGGGCTTGGTGTCATTACTCCACTCGAGGACTACCTCGTTGATGGCACCGAGTTCAGCACCCTGTGCGGGAGCAATCAGTTTAGAGGCATCGGGAGCTGTTGCGTCGCCAAGGGTTTCAGTCTCGAGAACGTTGCTGTATAGCGACTTAACGCCGAGGTTGTTATAGGCATACACGCGGAAGAAGTAGGGAGATTCGCGCTTAAGGTTGGCGGCGGTGAAACTGGTCTCGTCGCGACCTGTGCGACCGGCTTCGGTGAAGTTTTTGCCGTCGGTTGAGATTTCGACAACAAAACCATCCTCATTTTGAGCAAGGTCGGTCCAGGTTACGGTGATATAATTCTGCTGCTGCTCGTAGGCGGTCAGATTCTGCGGAATCTTGATGTAGGGGTGACCTTCGGTCAATGAATTGACATAGTTCTCGATATTGGCATAGCCGTTGGCTGCAATCTTGGCGGCGTCGCTCTTATCATACATGTCAAGGCCATTGGCTTCTTCCCAATAGTCGGGGATACCGTCACCGTCAGTGTCTTGAGGCAGATATCCACCGTGAACAATACCGGTACCACCGTGGGGGAGAGTAAGCTCGGTAGAGATACCTTGTGTAGTAGAGTTGGGACCGAATGATTTCAGCTCGTCAATCAGATACTGGTCAACATCGTCGCGGGCGGGAAGCGACGGACCAACGCTGTCGATGACCCACTTAACGGCAGCCTCGGCTGTCATCAGATTGTTGATGACCGGATGCTCGCGCGGAGCGGGGATGTCGGGGTTGAATTTGTTGAACTCGCTGACGCGATAGGACGCTGCATAGTCATACTCGGCATCGGTCATCTCGTGGCCGTTCAAAACGCCGTCTTTATCGTCGTCATAGTAGTTTCCTTGGGCAAAGTATTGGAAATTTTGGTTGCCGCGAGAGAAGGGACGTGTTGCTCCAATCCAGTTTCCTTTGATAAAGTAGTTACCCTCGATATGGGCCCAAGAGTCGCCTTCGCTGTCTCCGCCAAGGATGTATGCACCACCGTCACCCCAGTTGTAGAGAACGTTGTTGACAAACTGGTTCAAGCCTTTGACTTTCGGGTTACGGGTTTTGTTCTCGATGTAGAGGTTACGATAGAGAGTAACACCGCCGTTGGTCTGAATAAGACCGCCGCAAGAATGGCTCTGGAGGCCCTGACCGATGATAGAATTCTGGATGGTGATGTTGGTAGGCTCCTGGTCTGTCTTCTTTGAGTCCCAACTGATTGAGAAGTTCTCGTCGCGACCCCAAAGAACCGAGAGGTGGTCAAAAATCATGTCACGACCATAGGCAACGCCGGCAGCGTCGACCTGACCGACATCATTGTAGCGACCCAAGCGGAAACGCATGTGGCGGACGATGATATTGTTGGCACCCGAGAATGTAACGCGGTGTCCATAGACCTGTATACCCTCGCCGGGAGCAGTCTGACCAAGGATTGTCAGGTTGGGGCTGAACGAAATAAGAGATTTCAGGTAAATGGTACCCGATACGTCAAAGATGATGATACGATTGGGCTTGGAGACCGCATCGCGGAACGAGCCGGTGCCACTGTCGGCAAGAGTGGTCACATGATAAATCTCGCCTCCACGACCTCCGGTAGTGTAACGTCCGAAGCCTTCGGCTCCCGGGAACGCCAACAACTCGCCTTCGGCCGATGCGGGCACGGCCAACGTCAGTGCCATGACAGCACCGCATAACGTAGCAATTGCTTTCTTCATGAAAATTTTCAATGGTTTAAGGTTAAATTTTGCCACAAATTTATAAATAATATTTCAATAATCAAAAAATGGCCACTGATATTGCAGTAAAAACGCGGCTTTAATAGGGGTTTTTAGATATATGTAGCAAAAAAATCAACATTATTATCTCCTAAATCCTAATTATTTACTACCTTTGCAAAAATTTTTTGCAACGATAATATCCTTATTGCTATATGGCAAAGTTTAACGAATACAAGAACCTGAATCTTGCAGATATCAACCGTGAGGAGCTGGCTCGCTGGAACGACAGCAACCTCTTTGAGTTGGTGATGAAACAAAGCAAAGGCCGCCCCTCGTTTGTGTTTTTTGAGGGTCCCCCTTCGGCCAACGGTATGCCCGGAATCCATCATGTAATGGCTCGCACGATTAAAGACATCGTGTGCCGCTACAAGACGATGCAGGGTTATGAAGTGAAACGCAAAGCCGGCTGGGATACCCACGGTCTGCCCGTCGAGCTCGGTGTAGAGAAAAACCTTGGCATAACCAAAGAGGATATCGGGCACAAAATTTCGGTTGATGAATATAATGCCGCCTGCCGCGCCGAGGTGATGAAATACACTCGCGAGTGGGAGACGCTGACTTCATCAATGGGCTACTGGGTTGACATGAACGACCCTTATATCACCTACGACAACCGCTATATCGAGTCGGTCTGGTGGTTGCTTGCCCAACTTTATAAAAAAGGCTATCTTTATAAAGGATATACAATCCAGCCCTATTCACCCGCGGCCGGTACCGGACTGAGTACCCATGAACTCAACCAGCCCGGTTGCTACCGCGACGTGAAAGACACCACTTGCATCGCCGAGTTTAAGATGGTCGACCCCAAGGAGGAAATGACAGGGTGGGGCACTCCCTTCTTTCTGGCATGGACAACCACTCCCTGGACATTGCCGTCAAACACGGCGCTTGCCGTCGGACCGTCAATCGACTATGACGTCGTCAGAACCTACAATCCTTATTCCGGTTCTCCCGTCACGGTCGTTGTGGCTCAGGCTCTTGCAGCGTCGGTCCTCAATCCCAAGGGCAAGGATAAACCACTCGAAGAATATAAGAAAGGCGACAAGGTAATTCCTTGGCAGGTTGTTGCTACGTTCAAAGGCAGCGACCTTGCCGGCATGCATTACGAGCAACTTTTCCCGTGGGTTAACCCCGGTGAAGGTGCTTTCCGCGTAATCCCCGGTGACTATGTGTCGACTGAGGACGGTACCGGTATCGTGCACATTGCAGGAACCTTTGGCGCCGACGACTTGCGTGTATCTCGCCAGAACAATATCCCTCCGTTGCATCTGATTGACCGCGACGGCAACATCCGTCCCATGGTCGACATGACCGGCCGTTTCTATCGTCTGGAGGACCTCGACCCCGAGTTTGTCGAGAAGATGGTAAACACCGACCTCTACGAGCCTTGGCAGGGGCGCTATGTCAAGAACGCTTTTGACCGAGAGGCTACTGCCGATACCGAGACTCTCGATGTTGCCCTGTGCATGCACCTCAAGCAGGCCGACCGAGTCTTCAAAATCGAAAAGCATACCCACAGTTATCCCCACTGCTGGCGCACCGACAAGCCCGTTCTTTACTATCCCCTTGACAGTTGGTTTATCAAAACAACTGCTGCTCGAGACCGTCTGGTCGAACTCAACGAGGGTATCAAATGGAAACCGGCATCAACCGGCTCGGGTCGCTTCGGTAAATGGCTCGAAAATCTACAGGATTGGAACCTCTCGCGTAGCCGCTATTGGGGTACACCTCTGCCTATCTGGCGCACCGATGACGGTAGCGAGGAAATCTGTATCGACAGCGTCCAAACCCTCTACAATGAAATCGAAAAGGCGGTTGAAGCCGGCGTAATGACCTCAAATCCCTATCGTGAGGCCGGTTTTGTCCCGGGAGACTATTCTAAGGAGAATTACAACCGCATTGACCTCCACCGTCCATACGTTGACAATATCGTTCTCGTTTCGCCAAGCGGAGCGCCCATGCACCGTGAACTCGACCTTATCGACGTGTGGTTTGACAGCGGCTCGATGCCCTACGCCCAAATCCATTATCCATTTGAGAACAAGGAGGAATTTGACGCCGGTCGTCTCTTCCCGGCCGACTTCATCGCCGAGGGCGTCGACCAAACTCGCGGCTGGTTCTTCACGCTCCACGCTATCGGAGGAATGGTCTTTGACTCAAACGCTTTCAAAGCCGTTATCTCCAATGGTCTTGTGCTTGACCGTGAGGGTAACAAGATGTCCAAGCGTCTTGGCAACGCGGTTAATCCCTTTGAGGTTATTGAACAATATGGTACCGACCCGTTGCGTTGGTACATGATTTCCAACTCTGCACCATGGGATAACCTCAAGTTTGACCCCGCCGGTATCGTAGAAACCTCGCGCAAACTCTTTGCAACGCTCTATAATACCTATTCATTCTTTGCGCTCTATGCCAATGTGGATGGTTTTGACCCCGAGGCTAAGCAAGTTCCCGCAGCCGAGCGTCCCGAGATTGACCGCTGGATTCTCTCGCGATTGAACTCGCTCGTAAAAGAGGTTACCGAGGACCTTAACGACTATGAACCCACCAAGGCCGCTCGTGCCGTCAACTCGTTTGTCAGCGATGACCTTTCCAACTGGTATGTCCGTCTGAACCGCAAGCGCTTCTGGGGCGGTGAGATGACAACCGATAAACTCTCGGCCTACCAGACACTCTATACCTGCCTCGAGACCCTGTCGCGACTGATTGCACCGTTTGCGCCGTTCTTTGCCGACCGTCTTTATCGCGACCTGCATCTTGCCGATGCTTCAAGCAACGTCTCGGTTCACCTTGCCGACTTCCCCGTGGCCGATGCTGCACTCATCAACCTCGACCTTGAGGAGCCGATGAAACTTGCTCAGATTATCACCTCGATGGTGCTCGCCTTGCGCCGCAAGGTTAACATTAAGGTACGCCAGCCCCTCGCCAAGATTATGGTACCCGTTGCCGATGAAAAGCGCCGTGCCGCGCTCGAGAAAATGCGCGAATTGATTCTGACCGAGGTCAACGTCAAGGCAATGGAATTTGTCGATCCCGATAACTCGGTGCTTGTCAAGCGCGTTAAGCCCGACTTCAAGAAACTTGGCAAGAAACTTGGCAAGATGATGAAACAAGTGGCCGAAATGCTCAAGACACTCGACAACAAGGCTATCAATGCCTTTGAGCACGACGGGCAGTTGACTCTCGATATCGATGGGACGCCAGCTGTTATCGACCTTGACGACGTAGAAATCTATAGCGAAGACATTCCCGGTTGGCTCGTTGCCAACGAAGGCAATATCACCATTGCTCTCGACGTGACAGTCACTCCCGAGTTGCGCCGCGAAGGTATCGCTCGCGAGATTGTCAACCGCGTTCAGAATATCCGCAAGGAACGCAACTACAACATCACCGATCGCATCACCTTGACCTTCAATCCATTGGCTGATACAGACGATGCTCTGAAAGAATTTGCCGCCTATATCAGCAATCAGGGGCTTGCTCCTGCGCTCGTCATCGAGCAGGTCAACGCTGACGACGCCGATGTTGCCGTCCTTGAGATTGACGACATCAATCTGCCGGTCAAGATTGCCCTTGCTTGAGAAACTTTTGTCTAACCTAATATATTAACCAAATCTATGTCAGAGAAGAAAACACGATATAGCGATGAGGAACTCGAAGAGTTCAAGGAACTCATCCTCGCCAAACTCGACAAGGCCCTCAAAGATTATGAGGTACTCAAAGCCAACGTAACCAATTCAGAGGGTAACGATATTGCCGACACTTGTCCTACATTCAAGACACTTGAAGAGGGTGCAAGCACACTCGGCAAAGAAGAGGCCGGGCAACTTGCTCAGCGTCAGATGAAGTTTATCCAGCATCTCAAAAACGCACTCATTCGCATCGAAAACAAAACCTACGGTATCTGCCGCGTCACCGGCGAGTTGATTCCAAAGGAACGACTTCGCGCCGTGCCCCACGCAACGCTCAGTGTTGAGGCCAAGAACGCCAAGAATTAATAACCCCTATTGAGCAGAGAGCCTCTTTCCGGTCCGGAAAGTATCTCTCTGCTCATAATTCTTTAGTATTGACCAATGAAGAGACCTTCCAATGCCGCCCTTTCCTGTATCATCATTCTGACGATACTTGTTGTTGACCAGATTCTCAAGATTTGGGTCAAAACCCATTTTTACCTTGGAGAAAGCGTTGAAATTACCCCCTGGTTTTTCCTCCATTTCATTGAAAACAACGGGATGGCATTTGGCATGGAACTTGGAAGCAAGTATATACTGACCCTGTTTCGCATAACTATTGTTGGCCTTTTGATTTGGTATCTTTCAAAGATTTGTAGCAAACCGGCCTTCTCTCGCGGATACATCGTTTGTCTTGCGGCTATCATCGCCGGTGCAGCCGGCAATATCATCGACTGCCTGTTTTATGGGCTGATTTTCAACAACCCGATGCCCCCTGAGGTTGCTACCTTGTTTCCCCCCGATGGCGGTTATGCCCCGGTGCTCCTCGGTCGTGTTGTCGATATGCTTTATTTCCCGCTATTTTCATTTGTGTGGCCCGACTGGATGCCATTTGTCGGCGGCCAGCATTTCCTTTTCTTCCAACCGGTATTCAACATTGCCGATGCTGCAATCTCGGTAGGCATTATTGTGCTCATCTTGTTCTATTCCAAGTACTTGAGTGTGCCTGTTAAAGAATCTCAATCTGAAAAAGCCGAATAACCGGATGTCACGCAGTCCCTTAGTTCTATTATCGGTCATGATGGTTGCTGTTTTAATAGCGGCCTGTAGCCGTGTACCTAAGGGAGTCTTGCCGCCCGACAAGATGGCCGACGTCATGACCGATATTCACAAGGGCGATGCCGTTGTGGAAGTTAACTCGCGAGCCTATCGCAGTGATTCGCTCAAGAGCGTATTGCGTCAGTCAATCCTTGCCAAACACAATATCGACCAGACAACGCTTGATTCATCAATCGTTTGGTATACCCATAATATTGACCTATATGTCGAGGTGTATGACAAGATTCTTGAGAACCTTGATAAAGAGTTGGCCGATGCTCGTGTGACTTCTGCTATCTCCGGGAAATCTCCTCAGGCTCGGCGTCAAGCGATTGACGGCGACTCGGTTGATTTGTGGCCGGGAGCGGCGGCGGCACGATTTACATCGGGATCGGCCTCAGAGTTTCTTAATTTCTATCTTACGTCTGACCGCGGGTGGGAGAGTGGTGATGCCTATCATCTGACCACCGCTGCCAAAGGTCTTGTCGGGGAGTCGCCTCGAACAATCGTTGTCGAGTATACCGACGGCACAATTGACTATATCTCCGACAATCAGCGAGGCGACGGAATTCACACTACACATCTTTATCTTAATCCCGACAAACGAGCGTCGCGAGTCTATGGCTCAATACGTGTCTCCCCATCAGCCGGCCAAACCGTTTTCCTTGACTCTATAAGTTTAGTCAGAACGCGTCGTCCGGAAAATGCTATCATACCCCTTAGAGGGCAATCTTCACTTAAGCCTATAAGATGAAGAAGCGGTTTCTTGCAAGGCGAGTCGTTCTCGAGTCGCCAACCGAGAAGGTTTTAGGCCTCTCGGTCGTGGTGTTTGACACAGCTACGGGCCACTGCGCGATTGAACCGTTCACCATCGAGACCGCGTCAACGGCAATGGTCGACGGCACAATTATTGTCGAGCCTACGCGACTGTTGCAACGCCTTCCTAATCGACCCGATAAAATTATCGCAACTATCGATATTATCAAGTAACTATCCTTATATCAGAGTTTAAGAGATGATTGCTGTTTTATTGTCATAATCAAAAATTCAATTTCTGAGAAAAACTTTCAAATATACCGAGCAAAACTTTTTGATATACAAAAAAGTTTTGCTATTTTTGCACTTTAAAGTAGGCCCGAAAAGGAATAAACCCTCTCCATTCTTAGCCCAATCGGCTGCCAATACTATCAAAATGCTAAAAGTTATATAAGTATATTTATTTTTAACAAAACATTACAGACCAATGAAAAGAGTCTATACCTTTGGAGATGGTAAAGCAGAAGGCGATGCCTCAATG
>JAFLTK010000048.1 GCA_022511505.1 Muribaculaceae bacterium | reverse complement strand
ATGCGCTCATTTCGGGCTTGAGGTCGTAGGTTGCTACCTTGGGCGATGCAACGAGGATGCGCTCCTCGCCCTCGTAGGGGGCTTCGCGACCTCCGTTGAAGAAGAAGGTAACGTGGGCATACTTCTCGGTCTCGGCGATGTGGAGTTGGGTTTTGTCGAGTTTGGAGAGGTATTCGCCGAGGGTGTTGCTGACATTCTCTTTGTCAAAAAGTATGTGAACACCGGTGAACTCGGCATCGTAGGGGGTCATGCAGTAATATTGCAGGCCGGGGATGGTTGTCATACCCTGCTCGGGGATGTCGTGCTGGGTCAGAGCGATGGTCAGTTCCTTGGCGCGGTCGTTGCGGTAGTTGAAGAAGATGACGGCGTCGCCCTCGTTGATGGTACCGTCGACATTGGCGTTGGAGATGGGTTTGATGAACTCATCGGTGACACCTGCTTCGTATGACTCCTTGACGGCGGCAACCATATCGGTCGCTTTCTCGCCCTCGCCCTTGACAAGCAGGTCGTAGGCAACCTTGACGCGCTCCCAGCGCTTGTCGCGGTCCATGGCATAGTAACGACCTATGATTGAAGCGATTGTACCGGCCGACTTGGCGCAGTGGTCGGTCACTTCCTGAATGAAACCGGCGCCGCTGCGGGGGTCGGTATCGCGGCCGTCCATGAAACAGTGGATAAAGACTTTCTCGAGGTTATAGGAAGCGGCGATGTCACAGAGGGCATAAAGATGGTCGAGCGACGAGTGAACGCCGCCGTTGCTTGTCAAGCCCATGAAGTGGATTGCTTTGCCGGTCGACTTGGCATATTCAAAGGCGGCTTTGACCTGGGGATTCTCTTTAATAGAACCGTCGGCTATCGCTTTGTTGATTTTCACAAGGTCTTGATAGACAACGCGGCCGGCACCGATATTGAGGTGACCAACCTCCGAGTTGCCCATCTGTCCGTCGGGCAGACCAACGTTCTCGCCCGAAGCCTGAAGTTGGCTGTGGGGATAGGTTTTCAACAGATAGTCCCAGTAGGGAGTGGGGGTTGAATAGATGACGTCGCTGTGGGAGTGGTTACCTATACCCCAGCCGTCGAGGATTACTAACAAAGCTTTCTTACCCATATTTCAATAGTTTAAATTTCGTTTATTTGAAGGGGCGGCCGTTGGCCGGCAACCCCGTTTGGTTAATTCGGCCACAAAATTACTCATAAAATCCTAATTAACACAATACCCGCGCGACTAAAATGTTGACCGAGGGGCTGGCGGTGGTATTTTTGGGTGGTTTCGTTTTCGCACTTCGGGCTCACACCGGGGACAAAAATCACGGGCAAGTATTTAGCACGATTTATCGAGAGGTATCGCGATTTAGCGCGAGGGGGCGAGGTATTGGGGGAGATTGAGGGAGATTGGGCAGGTGTTTTTTGAGTTTTTTGGGAGAGATGGATGGTTGGTGGATTTTTTTTTGTATCTTTACACGCTGAAAAGTGTAGGTAGCCGGGGTCGTTGCTTGAATTGACCTTGATGTTGTTGCCTATTATTATTGTTAAACAAATGAAAATCAACCGTTTATCTAAGTTTTTAACACTTCCCGTTCTCGCGCTGAGCGTCATGGCATGCTCTGATATCGACGAGAATTTTCCGGGCGGTGCAGGGTTTATAAACCTTGATTTGACGGTGGATGATGTTGTGGTGACCGCTGGAAGTGATACTCGCGGCAGTCTTAACATCGATGCACCCAAGCCCGAGGAGTTTTCTATTACATTGACCGACCAAGCCACCGGGGCGACCAACACGTGGGCCTCGCTGGCCGATTTCCCGCAGTCTCAGCAATACAAGACCGGCAGTTACACGCTGGAGGCAACGTATGGGTCGCTCGACACTGAGGGCTTTGACACACCGTGTTTCACCGGCTCTACCGACCTGGTTGTCAACGAGGCGCAGCAGACCAATGCGACAATTGTCTGCTCTCTGGCCAACGCGATGGTGGCTATAAACTATACCGATGCTTTCAGGGCCTATTTTCCTGACTGGAAGGCAGAATTGCACGCATCAGGCGGCAACTATATCTCGTTTGACAAGACCGAGACCCGCGCGGCGTTCTTGCGTCCCGGCGACGTCACGCTTTTGCTGACCTTGACTATGCCCACCGGGGCGGTGACCACATTCTCTCCAGCGATGATAAGCAACGCACAGGCGCGTCACCTTTATAACGTCAACATCGACGTCAACGGAGGCAATGTTGGCACGGCGAGTCTGGTTATCTCTATCGACGACTCGATGGCCGACCAGAGCATCTCAATCGACCTCTCCGACGACCTTATCGCGGCCCCGGCTCCCGTTGTAACTCCGGTTGGCTTCACCCCCGGCACTCCCCTATCGATTGTTCAGGGCAACACACCGTCGACACAAATCGCGATGGACATCAATGCGCGCAACGGCTTTAGCGAGGTCATTCTGACCACTCAATCAGAGGTCCTCAACAAACTCGGATGGCCGACCGAAATCAACCTGCTCGGCACCGACGCTTCGACCCAAGAGTTGCTGACCGCTCTGGGGCTGAAAACTACCGGACTGTGGCACAATCCCGACCGCATGGCTATTGTTGACTTCAACGGCGTAATTGCAACGCTGTCAGACCACGCGGGAACGGCACAAAACATTTCAACCCGTTTCACGCTCGTTGTCAAGGATAAACTGTCGAAAGTCAACGACCCGGTGACACTGGAGATTGACATGACACCGGTCGACATCGCTGTCACGGCGGCCTCTCCGGCAATCATCGGCGTCAACGAGACGACATTCAGCATCCACTCGGCTCGCGCTATCGACCCGGCAACCAATCTGAAATTTGAAACCACAATCGACGGGAACGTTGTCACCCTCCCGATTCAGTCGGTAAGACCGGCGGCAACAACGGGCGACTATAACGTCACCGTCACGCTTCCCGAGGGTAACGCAAACCTCGATGTCACATTATTATATTGTGGTCAACCCAAACGCACCGTCACCGTCACGCGCAAGGCTCCCGAATACAGCATCGATGTGGACCCTTTTGCGTCGCGCGCTCAAGTTAAAGTAACAGCCCGCGAGGCCGGCATCGTTGACATCGTCACCCGATATATTAAGGTGTATGTCAACAACCGTCAGGCTTCGATTCTTGAGCGCGACCCCTCCACAGGGCTGCTGACCGTCTTAGGTCTCGAACCCGAGACAACCTACACGTTGAAAACGGCTGTCGTCGACTCCCCGGCCGGGGCAGACTTCAGTCAGGCAGTTTCGTTCCGCACCGAGTTGGCTCGTCCCCTACCCAACACCGACTTTGAGGATGTCAAACAGACAATCAACTACCGCGACATGCTGTCGGGCGGGCGTTTCAGTCAAAATTCCGTCGAGATTTTCAACCGGCAGAACACGGCGTCGTTCAACGTGATGACCCCCGTCAAGTCGTGGGCAAACACCAACGCAAAGACCTTCTGTCTGAGCGCGACAAACCTCAACACGTGGTATCTTCAACCGTCGGTACAGTCGGTACAGGATGCGGCGAGTGGTGGTTATGCGGTTGAATTGAGGTCGGTTGGTTTTGATCCTTCAGGTGAACAGATTCCCGACTATCTTCAAGCAGGTCAACCGTTTACCAACTATTCCCTCAACGTCCCGGCAATTAAATATCGCGCGGCGGGTAAAATCTTCTTGGGCGAATACACGTTTGACCCCAAGACGATGACCGAGAAATATGTCGAGGGGATTGGTTTCAACTCACGACCCACGAGTCTCAACGGCGCGTATAAATATACCCCGTGTAGTTCTCTCCCGGGCGACTGTGGCACGGTAATCATCGAGGTTATCGGCAACAACGGCGGCGGCGAGATTGTCATCGCGTCGGGCAGGGCACGACTGCCGCTGTCGTCGACCTACGCACCGTTTTCTATCCCTCTGACCTACAAGCATTTCAACATAAAGGCAACGCGATTGAAAGTCATGATAGCGTCGACCGAGCAAATCGGCACTATTGCCGAGGAGCAAACCTCGGTTGTCACGGTCGACAATCCCGAAATATCGGCATCTATCGGCTCCCGACTGCTTATCGACGACCTCTCGCTCGCATATTAAAAACCATCATTAACATCCCTCCACGAAAAAACAATCACCCCCTCTGATGAAAAAGTTATCATACCTCTTTATTGGCCTTGCGGCCACTCTTGCAACAGCCTGTGACTCTTGGGAACCGGCGCTTGAGAGCAAAACCGGTCAACTTGACCTCACCGGCTTGACCCCCACTGTCGACACATCGGCAACCGTCATCACTCGCGCCGTCGACGGCTCAGAGAATGCGGTCGACATCTCTAACTACATCGTGACGATTACCGACACCCGCGGCGACGTTGTCAACCGCTGGACCTACAGCGACGTTCCCGAGGTGGTCACTCTCCCCGTTGGCGAATACACCCTCTCGGTAGCGAGTCACGAGGCAACGGCGGCTGAATGGGACAACCCTCTCTATAAAGGCTCTATCGCGGCACAAATCACCGACGGCGAGATTACCCGCGCGGGCGCAGTCTCGTGTCGACTGGCAGGCGCGAAGGTGTCGGTTGAATACTCCGAATCACTCAAGGCTGCACTCAGCGGCAACTACGCGGCACACGTCGAACTGTCACCGGAGGCTGCACTCGACTTTACCGGCGCAGACACTCGCACCGGTTGCTTCAACCTCCTCCCCTCGGGCGACGCATCGTTTGTGGCGACGTTCAACGGAACCGTCAACGGCAACCCCGTGACCGTCAAGCGTGCAGTCACCGGTGTCACCGCGGGCAATCACTACAAACTGACTTTCTCCCTGTCGACCGGCACGATTGACCCGTCGATTGTTGTTGACGTGACCGTTACCGAGGATGATGTCGACATCAACATCGGTGCTGACATGCCGACGATTACGTCCCAGACTCTCGACCTGAGCGGACCGATTCTGTTGACTCCTGAAAACGCAGAGTCAATCATCGCGATTGTCGACTTTAATGTTCCCAAGGGCATCAAAGAACTCCATGTCAAAATTCAGAGTGATGGTTTGACTCCCGAGATTCTTGGTGAGATTGGTTTGACTGATAATTTTGATTTGTGCAATCCCGGTGAGTATGCTGAGGCGCTGACCGAGGGTCTCGGTTTCCCGCCGGCCGACGAGATTATCGACAAGACCGAGTTCTCGTTTGACATCACTTTCTTCATGACTCTGTTGTGTTACTTCCCCGGCGAGCACAATTTCATTCTGACGGTTGTCGACGGTGACGGTCAATCGGTTGTTCAACCCGTAATCTTCTCGGTACCGGCCGAGTAAACCCTCTATACTATGACTCCAAAAATTAAATCAATATATATTGCAGCGTCACTGGCCGGCGTATTGATGGCCGGAATGACCGGATGCACGTGCGTCGACGAGCCCGTGACAGCCGGGACCGTCGCTCTTGACGTCAGTCTTCCGGGCGACGATGGCTCGCGAGGGCTGATTGAGAATCTACCGGTTAAGGTCAGTGTGTCGTCGGCAACCGCTGGCATCGTGTTCAGCAGCAAGGAGGACACTCAGTTTCCGTTGCAGTTGACCCTCCTTGGTGGCGAATACACGGCGACGGCAACCGTCGGCGATAGTGTTCCCGCATCGTTTGAAACCCGCTATTTCAAAGGTAACGAGACATTTACAGTATCGGCGTCGGCTCCGGCACAGGTGACGGTCGTGTGTAAGATTCAGAACACGGCGGTAGCGGTTGAGTATGACCCGGAGGTCGATGACGTTCTCCACAACTATTCATTAACCGTAGGCCACTCGGCCGGCGAACTGACACTGACAGGGCGCGACCCTCGTCGCGGCTACTTCATGATGCCGGCCGGCGAGCGTGACCTGACATGGACGTTGGCCGGCACGACTGACACCGGCGCGGAGTTTGTCAAAACGGGCGTAATTCGTGACGTTCAACCGGCAACCCTTTATACGGTCGGTATCTCGTTTGCAGGCACCATCAACCCCGCGGGCGGTCTCCCAATCGAGATTGAGGTCGACACTCGCGCAGAGGAAATCACCGTCGACAACGTTATCAACGATGCACCGGTAATTGGCGGCATTGGTTTTGATTTGAATGAAGTTGTTGTTTTGAATAGTGGTGATGATTTTAGTGATTTGGTTGTTGGTATTGCATCGACATCTGCACTTGCATCACTCTCTGTTTCAAGCGATTGCTTCGTTCCGGCGGGTCTACCGGCACCGTCGATTGACTTTGTCACCGCTTCGGCCGACGACGCGGCTCTGTGGCTTAAGAAAGGCATCCGCGCGGCTGTCAAAGAGCCGACTTCGGCAATCAACTTCTCTCGATTCTTCCAAACCCTCCTCCCCGAGGGCACCTCTACAATAACAATCAGGGCAGTCGACACGGCAGGCATGGCATCGACGGCAACACTCACCGTGACCGTCAACCCTTGACCCTAATCGACTTTCCCAATCTATAACCAATCTTCAATGAAACGTTTCAACCACTTATTGCCACAATTGATTGTCTGCCTGCTGGCGGCATGGTGCGCGGTCGGCGCATCGGCCCAGGAGGAGTTCACGCGTGGCCTTGAGCAGATTTCATTTGTCCCCAAAGGGCAATGGATAGCGGGCGTCAACGTCAGTTATTCCCAGGACCATGCTGATAATTATCAGTTTCTGATAATCGAAAATCTATCGAGCGATTCCTACTCGTTCAAAGTCAGCCCGATGCTGATGTATGCGTTCCACGACAATCTCGCGGCGGGAGCAAAGTTTGCTTACCAGCGGTCGATGATTGACATGTCGAGCGCAGACCTCGTTCTTGACTCGGAGACATCCTACAACGTTGACCATCTATACTCGTTGCGACAGAACTACTATGCAACGGCGGCTTTCCGCAACTATATCTCGCTGGGCCACAGCACCCGCTTCGGTTTCTTCAGCGAGGTCGACCTCAAGTTTGGCGGCGGTCAGTCAAAACTTGTCAACGGCAGCGGCGACGACCTGACCGGAACCTACGAGCGCAACTTCAACATGGGTATCGGCTTGACTCCCGGTATCATCATGTTCTTGAGCAACTACTCGGCAATCGAGGTCAGCGTTGGTGTCCTTGGTTTTGACTATACCCACACCAAGTCTATCACCGACCAGGTCTATATAGCCAATCGACACAGCAAGTCGGCCAACTTTAAAATTAACCTCTTTTCGGTGTCCTTTGGGGTCGCCTTCTATATCTAAATCCTTATGAAACAGACACTGACAAGAATTATATTCACAGCAGCCGTTGCACTGACCGCCATCGTTGCGGGCACCCCGGCAATGGCGGCTGATAAGGGCGACGAGACTCCGCTGATTCGTCGCAAGACAATTGAGTCACCCGACAGCGCGATGTTGGCACAGAAGGTTATCGTTCGCGGCGACACCGTCCCGATGATTATCCCCCAGCGCAACCTTGGTCGTTTTGACCGCGGACTTTACAACTATCTGTTTATCCCGCGTCGCGAGTGGGCGGTTGGCTTGACGGCAAGTTACGGCGAGTTTGACGCGAGTGATGTTCAGGTTCTTTCGTTGCTTAAAGACCTCGATTTCAAGGGATACCTTTGGTCGGTCAACCCATCGGTCAGTTACTTTTTTGCAAACAACCAGTCGATAGGTGTCAAGTTTAACTACCAGCGCGGTCAACTTGACCTGGGCGGCATGACCCTTGACATTGACGACGACATGAATTTCACCCTCAGCGACGTCAGTTATTACACCCGCTCGACCGGTGCATCGATTTTCTACCGCAACTACATTGGTCTGGGCACGATGAAACGTTTCGCGATTTTCAACGAGGTCGACCTGTCGGTCAACAGCGGCGAGTCGCGTTTCCAACGTCAGTATAACGGCGAGCTGCGCGACACGCGAACCACCACCACCGGCGCGGCACTCAATTTCTCCCCCGGCTTGACGATGTTCATCATGGACCGCGTCAGTTTCAATGTGTCGTTTGGCGTGTTTGGCGTCAAACTCCAGCAAGAGAAGCAGCGCACCAACAATGTCGACGAGGGGTCGCGTTTCTCGTCGGGTGCAAATTTCAAATTCAATCTGTTTAACATCAAATTTGGAATAGGTGTTCACATTTAATTTACCCTGGAGTCGGCTGAGCATCGTGACTCGTCGACTGGCTATCATACTGGCAGGCTCGATATTGGCAGTGTCGTGTATCGAGAACGATATCCCCTACCCTCGCATCCAGCCTAATTTTACCACGTTTGAGGTATTCAATCAATCGCGGCAGGCGGCTATTGACACCGTCAATCGTCAGATTACCGTCTATCTCGACGAGACGGCCGACATCTACAACGTTCGGCTCGAAAACTATGCACTCAATCCGTCAAACTCCGAGTGGCCCGAGGCCGGGCAGTGGCGCGAGGGCATGGACTTGTCTCAACCACAACTGACCACCGTTTCTCTCTATCAAGACTACTCGTGGCAGATTACGGCGGTGCAGACCATCGAGCGTTATTTTACGTTTGACAACCAGATTGGCGCGTCGTCAATCGAACCCGAGGCACATCGCGTCGTGGCTTACATCAACTCGCGCACAGACATCGCGGCTGTCCACGTCAACACCATCAAACTCGGTAGCACTGAGGCGGTTATGACTCCGAACCTGACTGACAAGACGGTCAACTTCACCGACCCGGTGACCGTTCAGGTCAGCGAATTTGGTCGCACAGTCGACTGGACCATCCACATCATCCCGACCGACGCAGAGGTCAACACCGACGGCGCTGACGCGTGGTCGATGGTGGCATGGTTGCACGGCTCTACCGAGGCGGGCAAGGAGCAAGGTTTTGAGTATCGCGTGGCAGGTAGCGAGGCGTGGCTGACCGTCCCGAGCGAGTGGATTACGGCCGTCGGAGGCAACTACACCGCGCGCGTTATCCATCTGCAACCCGCAACTACTTACGAATATCGCGCAGTCAGCGGCTCGAACTATGGCGAGACCCTGCAATTCACCACCGGGGCGACCCCGCTGATTCCCAACGGCAACTTTGAAAACTGGTGGCTCGACGGTCGTATCTGGTGTCCGTGGGCACAGGATGGCAACCCGTGGTGGGGAACCGGCAACAAGGGCGCGACAACCCTTGGCGACTCCAACTC
>JAFLTK010000047.1 GCA_022511505.1 Muribaculaceae bacterium | reverse complement strand
ACCTTCACGGAAAACGGAATGTCGCAGTTACTTAAAGGAGTTTTCTGGCCGATTAAGGACTAATAATTCACTCTCTAAATACGGCACTGATTTTGATGTCGGAATGCAACCGCATATAGCCCTCTATCTAACTCGCTGAGTTAATCGCTACTTACATCACAATATACACCGCTAAACACACCGCAGAGTACACCGCAAAATAAACCGCATAATTGAACGCTTTTTTCTGCCCTGTCGAGCATTAGGCAGCGTCCTTCTTTTTGCCTCTCTTGACCTTTGGCACAGCCTCCTTTTTAGGCTCTTTGGCTACTCGATAGTCAATGCCGTAGAGTACCCAATCGAGGACTCTGCGGTTAGCTTCATCAACCTTTTTGCGGTCAAAGTCAATGTAGATGTCGGTAACGGTGTTTCCTCCGTGTCCGAGAGCAGCCGCTATTGTCTCTTTCGGAATGTCGAGACTTGCGGCTATCGTGGCCCATGTATGACGTGCCCAATAGGTTGAGAGGTCAGGGCAGATAGCATTGTGAGTTTTTTTGCCACCAAGTCCGCTACGTTCACAATCGCCAATCTTACGGAGTGCATTGTTAGTCTGACGGATATATTGCAAATAATCCTTACGACTATCCATAATTGAGAGCAGATGTTTCTCTCCGGCATACTTCTCTATCAACTCCATTGCTTCCGGCTCTACCTTCATAGAATAAAGGCGAGCCGTCTTGTGGCGATTGAAGACTATGCGACCCTCGCGCAAATCGCTTGCCTTCAAGTTGAGCATATCGGCAAAGTTGATACCCATAAGCAAAAATGAGAGTTTGAACATATCTCGATATGCCACCTGCCATTCCTCAATCGGATAATTGAGGATCTGACGGAGTTTTTCTACCGGCAGACTTCGCTTCTCAGTCTTTACAGTCTTGATTTTGAAGCGACGGAACGGATAGTTCGCCGTCAGTTCCTCGTCGATGGCGTAGTTGAACACCGCCCTCAGATTACGGAGGTGCAGGGCACGAGCGTTGGGCGAGGGATTACTTTCAGCGAGGTAGTTGTCAAAGGCTGTGAGCCACGCCTTGTTCACTTCATCAATGACATTGCTTTGTCCTGTGCTGATGAACGTCTCTATATGTTTGAGAGTACGTTCATAGGTTAGGCGAGTTGATGGCTTCTTCAGCTCGGTAAAGCGACGCGCCACCTCCGTAAGTGAGTTTTGATTTTTTTCCTTCTCAGCTTTCTTTTCTGCTCGGTCGGGATAGATTTCTGCTTCTACCTGTGCGAATAAATCCTCGCCGGTAAGATTAATGCCCTCATGTCGGAGAATTACCCTGTCTGCGGAAGCGCGTATTAGTTGAATCCTTTTATTGATTTGTCGCGCTCCGGCGACCTTTGAAGACACTTCGCACTTTTCTTCGATCCATTGCGAAGCATCAATACTAACACCGAGATTCAGTTTTCTACGACATTGCTTATCGCTAAACAAAAGGAGAAGGGATGCGGTGCCGTCTTTCTTGACACGGCTGTCGAGGATAATTTTGATTGTTGCCATAGGCTTTCTAATGCCTTTGCAGGTTGAATCGGTATCTTTCAAGACCGATGCACCAATTTTTTTTTGGTGCATTTTTGGTGCATTTTTGGTGCATTTTATTGCAACCAAAGGCTACTTTTCGATACTTTTTGCAACCACAAAGGGCTTTTTTTTAAGCCGAGTGGCAAGATTTTTGTCTTAAAAACTAACGCTCAGAGATTGCTAACTTGCTAACTCTGAGCGTTTTAGTTCTTTGTGGTGCCACCAGGAATCGAACCGGGGACACAAGGATTTTCAGTCCTTTGCTCTACCAACTGAGCTATGGCACCGTTGCTTTTTGCGTTGCAAAGGTAGAGAGGTTTTTTGAATTGTGCAAATTTTTTTGTGATTTTTTATTGAATCGGGTGAAAAAACTTTTGAAAGAAGTGAATTTGGCTCGCGTAACATGATAAACTCGCGAGGCCGGTCGGCCTCGCGAAGATTTAATGAGGATGGGGACGGTTAGTTCAAAAGATTGTATACAGGGCGTTGTCGTCGCCGGGGAAGAATTCTTTTAATACTTCTGCAAATACATCGTTGGGCGCGACCTTGTCAAACAATGT
Organism: Muribaculaceae bacterium; assembly: GCA_022511505.1. Classification (GTDB taxonomy): domain Bacteria; phylum Bacteroidota; class Bacteroidia; order Bacteroidales; family Muribaculaceae; genus HGM05190. The sequence goes on along the minus strand of JAFLTK010000047.1, from coordinate 7,035 downwards.
CATCGAGGAGCGGAGTTTAATCACGTCGATATGACTCCCCATTAACTCGTGGATAGTTCGGCGTCCTTTATGCTCAAGAAGGGCTTTGGTTATCTCCCGAAGCCTTGAGCCGAGAACCGGGTGGTTTATGTAGGCTTTTGCCTCTCCCTCGCCATCAAGCCCATAAAATCGGGCATTGTAACGTCTGCCAAGACCTTTCTGTTGAGGGAATATATACCAAATCCAATGGCTTTGCTTGCCACCTGATTTTATCTCTGCAAGCGCTGTATTGTAATCGCGCTCTTGGGCGTCAACAAAGCGCTGAAGATTGTACACTTTTTCAGATTTTATGGGTTCCGTCTTTGCTTGACGGCTTTGATACTTGTCTTCAAACTCAGAAATAACAGTTTTGAAATCATCAGGCAGGTATTTCATAACCTGTTTTTTAAGATTTTCAGGCACGCCATAGAATGACTCAGCAATTGCACCCGTGATACAGGCAATTGTATCGCTGTCGCCCCCGATGCTTATCGCATTGCGGACACAATCCTCAAAGTCGTGTCCATCAAGGAAGGCGACAATTGCTTGTGGTACACTTGCTTGACAAAGCACTCCATTACCAAAGTCACTATCCCACCCGTAGGTTTCTCTGATGCCATCGATGGTAAAATTCAGATCATAGCCAAACGTCGAAGTGACTTTTTCCCTGATCTCGTCTTTCGTTGACCCAGTGCGAGCCATGAAGATACATAGAGCAACTGCTTGTGCTCCTTTTATCCCCTCAGGATGATCGTGGGTACACGCGGCCGAAATTATGGCAGCCTCCAGTGTTTCCTCTATCGTGTCAAAGGCCCATCCGACGGGACCAACTCTCATGGCGCTCCCATTACCACAACTATTGTAGGGCCCGGCATTCCCGGTATGTTGCATGATCCTTAGCCACCGCTTAAACGTGCCTCCATATCCTGCTCCCGGGTAGGCATTGCCCCAGTAGGCGTAGTAGGTTTCACATTTACCGCCATGCAAAAGCCAGTCGGCTGTAGCAACGGTTAAAACACTATCATCTGTGAATCTGTTTCGGGCAGTGAAGAAGTCAAAATCTTTTGATTTGATGTTGCAAAACTCATAAATACTGCCTGCAACATCACCAATAATGCTACCAATCATATTTTAAATGTTGTTTCTGTTGTTATTGTTGTTATTGTTGTTTCCGTCTTTTTAAAATTCAAGGCGAAAGCCCTTTCGTTTCATTTCGTTATAACTCTGTTCGTTAAATTTATATAGGTGAGCTTGTCGTTTTGCAGTTGGCCACACTGTTTCATCCAACATGGTCAGAATATTCAGCGAGAGCATTTTCTTGGCAAAGTTACTTCTGTCAAATCTGACGTCAAGGATTGCTTCATACAGTGACTGAAGTTCTTTCATGGTGAACTTTTCGGGCAAAAGGTCAAATCCGATAGGGCGGAAGTGTATGCGCTCTCTTAATACAGAGACGGCATATCTAAGGATTCTATCATGGTCAAAAGCAAGTTGGGGAATTTCATCCAGTCCAAACCACTTTGCGTTTGCTGCGTCGTCACCGCCTTTTACATTCTGTATTTTGCAAAGAGCGTAGTAGGCAATTGTTATTACCCGTTCACGCGGGTCGCGATGCGGGTCGCTGAACGTGTGAAACTGTTCCATGAAATCGGCTTCCATGCCGGTTTCTTCCATCAGTTCGCGGCGCGCTCCCTCCTCGGCTGATTCGTCCATCTTAATGAATCCGCCGGGAAAAGCCCATTTGCCTTTGTAGGGTTCAATCCCTCGTTCTATTAAAAGAACTTGAAGTTTCTGCCCGTCAAAACCAAATATAACACAGTCGGTTGTGACCGCCGGGTGAGGGTATTTGTAGGTATAAAGTTTGTCCTCCATTGTTCTATGGTAAAATTTACACGGCAAAATTATACAATAAATTTTAATTAACAAAAAATCTTGGGTAAATTTTACCAAAGAATCAAATAAAATTGTCAAAGTATCAGAATTGGGGACAATTTTGTGTCCGGGAAAGGACAATTGGTGAATTTTAAGCCGATTTTTGGGAAAGTGGGCAAAATGTGGTAACTTTGTGTCCCGTTATGAAGAAAATTGGGTTTGACAATGAAAAGTATGTTCAGATACAGTCTGAACATATAAAGGAGCGCATTGCGCAGTTTGGAAATAAACTTTACCTCGAACTTGGAGGGAAACTGTTTGACGACCACCACGCGAGCCGCGTGCTTCCGGGTTTTAAGCCCGATAGTAAGTTAACGATGTTGAGCCAACTTAAGGACCACGCTGAGATTGTGATAGTTATCTCGGCGCGGGATATTGAGCGCAACAAAATCAGAACCGACCTTGGGATTACATACGACATGGACGTGTTGCGCCTGCGACAGGCGTTCAGCGACCGCGGTTTCTTGGTGAGTTCGGTTGTGGTTACTCATTATAATGGTCAGAGCAGCGCTGTCGCGTTCCGCGAGCGCTTGGCGCGCATGGGCATCACTACCTACTGCCACTACACCATCGAGGGCTATCCTACCAACGTGGCGCTTATCGACTCTGACGAGGGCTTTGGCCGCAACGACTATGTCGAGACGACGCGTCCGCTTGTGATTGTGACGGCTCCGGGCCCCGGTAGCGGCAAGATGGCAGTGTGTCTCAGCCAGTTATATAATGAGCACAAGCGCGGCGTCGAGGCCGGATATGCCAAGTTTGAGACATTCCCGGTGTGGAGCCTGCCGTTGAAACACCCCGTCAACATCGCCTACGAGGCAGCGACGGCCGACCTCAACGACATCAACATGATAGACCCGTTTCACCTCGAGGCCTACGGCAAGACGGCTATCAACTATAATCGCGACATCGAGATTTTCCCGGTGTTGAACGCGCTATTTGAGGGTATCTATGGCGAGAATCCCTACAAGTCGCCTACCGATATGGGTGTAAACATGGTTGGCTTCTGCATCAGCGACGACGAGGTGTGCTGCGAGGCATCGCGTCAGGAAATCATCCGCCGCTATTACACCGCTCTGAACCGCCTTGCAACGGGAGATGCCAACGAGAGCGAGGTCAACAAGACGGCTCTGCTGATGAAACAGGCCAAAATCAACACCGACTATCGCCGGCCGACAGTTGCCGCACGCGCACGCGCTGAGAAAAGCGGTGTTCCCTGCTCGGCAATCCAACTCTCTGACGGCACTATCATCACTGCCGAGACATCGACACTGCTCGGCCCGTCGGCAGCGCTGATTCTCAACGCCATCAAGCATCTTGCCGGCATCGACCACTCGGTCAAACTGATACCTCAGGATATGATTGAACCCATTCAGTATACAAAGCTCAACTACCTGCGCGGTCGCAACCCGCGGTTGCACACCGACGAGGTGCTCGTTGCGCTGTCGGTGCTCAGCACCCACGACGACAACTGCCGCCGTGCTCTCGAGCAACTGCCCGAACTCGACGGTTGCCAGGTCCACAGCACCGTCATGCTCGGCGAAGTAGACCACAAAATATTCCGCAAACTCGGTGTCGGTCTCACATGCGACCCCGCCCAGAAGCCTAAACGATAATCCACCCGCGACTATGAAGATTGGATCGCTTGACCTTGGCGAGCGCCCGCTGATGCTCGCGCCCATGGAGGATGTCACCGACCGCAGTTTCCGCCTTATCTGCCGCGAACAGGGTGCCGACATGGTCTACAGCGAGTTTGTCTCGGCCGACGCCCTGATTCGCAACATCAATGCTACCACACGCAAGTTGACCATTGACGAGCGCGAGCGTCCTGTCGCCATCCAGATTTATGGCCGCGAAGTCGAGCCGATGGTCGAGGCCGCCAAGATTGTAGAGCAAGCGCATCCCGACATCCTCGACATAAACTTCGGGTGCCCCGTCAAGAAGGTAGCCGGCAAAGGCGCCGGTGCAGGCATGTTGCGCGACATCCCAAAACTTATCGAAATCACCGCCGCCGTGGTCAAGGCAGTCAACTTGCCTGTGACGGTCAAAACACGTCTTGGCTGGGACCACAACTCGCGGGTGATAGTAACACTCGCCGAGCAACTGCAAGACGTTGGTATTGCAGCGCTTACGGTCCACGGGCGCACACGATCCCAAATGTATACCGGCGAGGCCGACTGGGAGATGATAGCCCGCGTCAAGGAGAACCCGCGCCTTGTGATACCCCTCATTGGCAACGGCGACATCACCTCCGGCGCACGTGCGCGCGAAGCTTTTGATCGCTATGGCGTCGACGGCGTCATGGTTGGTCGCGCCGCCATCGGCGCGCCATGGATATTCCGCGAAATGCGAGCCGCCGTCAATGGAGAAGCCGATTCTATTCCCGTCAGCGAAGCCACAATGTTTGCCCTCATCCGCCGACAGATAGAAGAAAGCATCGACCGCATCGACGAATATCGCGGCATCCTCCATATACGCCGTCACCTTGCCGCATCCCCCCTCTTCAAAGGCATCCCCAACTTCCGTCCCGTCCGCATCGCCATGCTACGCGCTACAACACGCGCCGAGCTCATGCAAATCCTCGACCACATCGAGACCGCCATCCTCCCCGCCCTAAAGTAACAATCCCTTGGAATAACCCCTTGCCATTAAATTTGTCTTAATAAGGCGAAGGGTTAGATGATGGGGGATTTGCGGCGGGCGCGATCGCGGCCTTCCCATTTTATCAGGGTGAAGATGAACTCGAGGCCGCCGGTCGAGCGGTTGTGGACCGAGATGGTGCCTCCCATGGCGTTGATGGCGTTTTTAACGATAGAGAGGCCGAGGCCTGTTCCGCCGACTTTGCGCGAGCGGCCGCTGTCGACGCGATAGAAGCGCTCGAAAAGGTGGGGCAATGCCTCGTCGGGGACGCCGTTGCCGTCGTCGGTGAACGAGAAACTGAACTGTGTGGCCGACTCTGAGATGATGCTCAGCGAGATGGTGGTGCCGTGGGAATGGATGCCGGCGTTGCGGATTAGGTTCATCAGAATGCTGTGGAGCAGGGTCTCGTTGGCATACACGCGGCATCCCATCGGGACATCGTAGACAAACGTCATTCCATTGGCAATCTGTGCTGCATCGAGGTCGGCGGCGATTTTGTAGACCATGTCGTGGAAATCGACCTCGGCGAGGGGGATGGCGTCGCCGTTTTCCTCGAGGCGAGTCATTGTCGAGACGTCGTCCATGAGCGAGCGGAGTCGCTCGATGTTGGTCTGGGCGTTGCGCAAGAAACGGGTTCTGAGGGCAGGGTCCATGTCGGGGTCTGAGAGGATGGTGTCGATGTATCCGCCGATGACGCCGATTGGGGTTTTCAGTTCGTGGTTGATATTGTTGGTTAGTTGTCGCTTAATGCGCTCCTTGTCGTTGATGGCATTGATGGCGACGGCACGCTCGCGGTTGCTGCGGGTCATTGCGCCGATTCGGTCGTTGTAGAGCGCCACGATTTCGCGCGAGATGTCGCCGAGTTCGTCGTGGGGGAAGTCATAATTGGTGTCAATAGGCTCGCCGCTTGCCGCACGTCGAGCAAAATCGCGCATAATCAGGATGTTGCGTGTCAGGAACCGAGTCGAGTAGTAGGTGACGATGGTCATCAGTAGCATCAGGGCGGCGATGATATACCAAATCTCGGGGTTGAGGGTCAGCGCGTCGACAATCGAAACAGTGACCGGCATGGCGGTGAACACCGTTATCAATCCGTCGTTGCTCTTGACCTGAGAGAGATAATAGAGAGTCGAGGCGTCGTTGCCCGAGGCGTTGAGGCGCGCGCTGCCGGTTTCGCCTTGGCGAGAAGGGTCTGATGTATAGTCGTGTTGCTGGATGTCGACGGGGATGACGTCGCCGATGTTGTAGATGGCCGAGTCGTTGATATTGTAAATCGACACGCGCAGTTCGTCGAACATTGAATTGTCATAAAACCGCTTGAGGAATGTCATGTATTCGCTCAAATCGACGTTCTGCTCGTAGGCTTTGATAATGCGCGAGTTGATGGCCGTCAACTGGGAGTGAACGAGGTCGGTGCGCAATTCGCGCTCCTGATAGATGTGGTAGCCGAAAAGCGTGCCCATCACGATGACCATCAGCGTCATGATGGTCAAAAACAGGCGCCACTGGTAATTAATATGTCTCCTTGAACCCATACCCGAATCCCAAACGCGTCACGATATTGTTACTGTAACGGCCGATTTTGCGTCTTAGGCGGTTGATATTGGTGTCGATAGCCCGTGCAGTGACCGTCCCGTTGCCGGGCCACACGCTTGAAATGATTTCCTCGCGGGTGTAGACTCGGTTGCGGTGGGTCAAGAAAAAGAGGAGTATCTCAAACTCGGTTTTGGTCAGGCTGACCGGCTCGTCGTCGAGATAGACAACTTTCTGGTTCATATCAAGACGCAGGCCCTCAAAAACGATGTCGGGCACATAGATATCCTCGGCGGCAGGCGCTGTCTTGGCCGCCGCAACGGCGTTTTTGATTTGAGAACGGCGAAGGACTGCCCTTACTCGCGCAAGCACTTCGCTGATAACAAACGGCTTAGTGATATAATCGTCGGCCCCGAGATTGAGACCGCAGACCGTGTCGTCCTCGCCGTCGAGAGCCGAGCAGAAGATAATAGGTATTGTCTCGGTGACGGTATTGTTTCTGACCTCACGGGCAAAATCAAATCCGCTCAGTTTTTCCATCATGATGTCGGCGATAATGAGGTCGTAGGATGGGAGGTCCATTGTCAGAGCCTCCTCGGCGCTATATGCTGTGTCAACCTCATAGCCGTTGCGCTCAAGATTATACTTGAGAATCTCGCAGAGGGCTTCTTCGTCGTCGATAACGAGTAGTTTGGAAACCATATAACGTAATTCTGTGCAAGTTAGGTTATAGAAAAATTTGAATGTTGCCTAAAAGTGACTGCGAAATTAAATAAAAAAAAATTACCACTATGTTAAAGAGTGTTAAACTAGCGTCTTGATTAAACAAAACGCTCTTTAAGTTGTTTTAAAGATAGAAAGCAAACATTGCACTGTGGTTTTTTCATGGTATTGATTTAAGGTTAAAAGAAA
>JAFLTK010000046.1 GCA_022511505.1 Muribaculaceae bacterium | reverse complement strand
AACATTAAAAACGCTAAAAAGGCTTAATCGCAATGGGACAGAAAGTTAATCCAATCAGCAATCGTCTCGGAGTAATCCGGGGATGGGACTCTAACTGGTATGGCGGTAAGAAATACGGCGATACCTTGCTTGAGGACTCGAAGTTGCGCAAGTATCTGAACGTGCGTCTTGCCAAGTCCAGCGTATCCCGCATCGTGATAGAGCGTAATTTTAAGCTTATTACGATAACAGTGTGTACATCGCGTCCGGGTCTGATAATAGGCAAGGGCGGGTCGGAAGTAGACAAGCTCAAGGAGGAGTTGAAGAAGATTACCGACAAGGATGTGCAAATCAATATTTATGAGGTAAAACGTCCTGAGCTGGATGCTCAGATAGTTGCGAGTACCATCGCTCGCCAGATTGAGGGCAAGATTGCCTATCGTCGTGCGGTGAAGATGGCAATTGCGTCGACTATACGGGCAAATGCCGAGGGTATCAAGGTGCAGGTCAGCGGTCGTCTGAACGGTGCAGAAATGGCTCGTTCGGAGATGTTCAAGGAGGGCCGTACTCCGTTGCACACTTTGCGTGCCGATATCGACTATGCGTTGGTTGAGGCTCACACGAAGGTTGGTGTAATAGGCGTTAAGGTTTGGATATGCCGCGGCGAGGTGTATGGCAAGCGTGACTTGGCTCCGTCGTTTACTTCTCAGAATAAGGAAGGCCGTGGAGGCCGTGACAATTCGCGTCGTGGTTTCCGTAAGGCTAAAAACAACCGTTAAACCTCAATTTGAAACTACCAGAAAATGTTACAACCAAAGAAGACTAAATTCCGCCGCGCGCAAAAGGGTCGCATGAAGGGAAATGCGATGCGCGGCAATCAGTTGGCATTCGGTTCGTTTGGCATCAAGACTCTTGAGTCAAAATGGATCACCGGTCGCCAGATTGAGGCTGCCCGTGTTGCTGTGACCCGTTACATGCAGCGTCAAGGTCAAATCTGGATCCGCATTTTCCCCGATAAGCCTATCACTAAGAAGCCTGCCGAGGTCCGTATGGGTAAAGGTAAAGGTGCTCCCGAAGGATTTGTTGCCCCCGTTACCCCCGGCCGCATTCTCATCGAGGTTGAAGGCGTTTCCTACGACATCGCCAAAGAAGCCCTTCGCCTGGCCGCACAGAAGCTTCCTGTTACTACCAAATTCATCGTTCGTCGTGACTACGACCCCACTCAAAATGTCTAAACAGCAATGAAGAAAGAAGAAATCAAGGAGTTGTCGACCGCCGATCTGAAGGAGCGTCTGGCCCAGATGGAAGCTGACTATGTTCAACTCAAGATTAACCACGCAATCTCGCCCATCGACTCGCCGGCCAAAATCACTGCCGACCGTCGCATGATTGCACGTCTGAAAACCGAACTTCGCGCTCGCGAACTCAACAATAAATAAACCCATTAGATACCACCACAATGGAAAAAAGAAACTTAAGAAAAGAACGCATCGGGGTTGTATCGAGCAACAAGGGTGACAAGACAATCACCGTGACCGTGAAATGGAAGGAGAAGCATCCTATCTACGGAAAGTTTGTGAACAAGACCAAGAAGTATCACGCCCACGACGAAAAGAATGAGTGCTCGGTTGGTGACACCGTCAAGTTGATGGAAACCCGTCCCCTGTCAAAGACCAAGCGCTGGAGATTAGTAGAAATCATCGAAAAAGTTAAGTAATCATGATACAGACTGAAAGCCGTTTAACTGTAGCCGACAACAGTGGCGCCAAAGAAGCGCTCTGCATCCACGTTCTTGGTGGAACCGGCCGTCGCTATGCTTCTGTTGGCGACATCATCGTTGTCTCGGTCAAGAGTGTCATCCCCTCGAGCGACGTTAAGAAAGGTACTGTGTCAAAGGCCGTAGTCGTCAGAACCAAAAAGGAAATCCGCCGCCCCGACGGCAGCTACATCCGCTTTGACGACAACGCCTGCGTGTTGCTCAACAATGCCGGTGAGCTCCGCGGTACACGTATCTTTGGCCCCGTTGCCCGCGAACTGCGTGCAACCAACATGAAAATCGTTTCACTCGCTCCCGAAGTACTTTAACCCCGTAAACCAATCAAGTAATGAGCAAATTACATATCAAAAAAGGCGACACCGTCTATGTAAATGCCGGTGAAGACCGTGGCAAGCAGGGCCGAGTGCTGAAAGTGCTTGTTGACAAGAATCGCGCTATCGTCGAGGGTGTCAACATCGTGACCAAGGCTACCAAGCCCAATGCACAGCACCCCCAGGGCGGCCTTGTCAAGATGGAGGCTCCCATTCACGTTTCAAACCTGCAGCTCCTTGACCCCAAAACCGGCAAGCCCACCCGCATCGGCCGCCGCAAGGACGCTGAAGGAAAGACAGTTCGTTATTCTAAAAAATCAGGAGAGGAGATTAAATAATGAGCACTACAACCCTCAAAAAGGACTATACCGAGCGCATCGTCCCCGCTCTTGAAAAGGAATTCAACTACAAGACCATCATGCAGGTGCCCCGCCTCAAGAAGATTGTCATCAACATGGGTCTTGGAGATGCAACTCAGGACAAGAAGATCATCGAGACTGCTATCAACGAGTTGACTGCCATCACCGGTCAGAAAGCCGTTGCTACCCTCTCTAAGAAGGATATCTCTAACTTCAAACTTCGCAAGAAAATGCCCGTCGGCGTCATGGTAACTCTGCGCCGCGACAAGATGTATGAGTTCTTGGAAAGACTCGTGCGCGTTGCCCTTCCCCGCATCCGTGACTTCAAGGGTATCGAGAGCAAGCTCGACGGCCGTGGCAACTACACCCTCGGCATCACCGAGCAGATCATCTTCCCTGAGATCAACATCGACAGCATCTCAAAACTGATGGGTATGAACATCACCTTCGTCACCTCGGCTCCGACCGACGAAGAAGGCTATGCACTGCTCAAGCACTTCGGTCTTCCTTTTAAAAACGCTAAAAACAACTAATCAATCGATATGGCAAAAGAATCAATGAAGGCCCGCGAGGTGAAGCGACAGAAACTTGCCGCCAAGTATGCCGCCAAGCGTGCCGCGCTGAAAAAGATTGTCAACTCGGGTGTCAACGAGGAAAATCGTGCTGAAGCATACGAAGCCGCCCAAAAACTTCAGAAGCTTCCCAAGAACAGCAACCCCATCCGCGTTCACAACCGTTGCAGCATCACCGGCCGTCCCAAAGGCTACATGCGCCAGTTTGGCATCTCTCGTATTCAGTTCCGCGAGATGGCATCGGCAGGCTTGATTCCCGGCGTGAAGAAAGCAAGTTGGTAATCAACACCTCCACGACTGCCGGCCCTCCAAGGCCACCGGCGGTCAACCCCGCGAGACCGGAATGTTGACACCGGCGGGTGTCAGCTCGGCATCAACGCGATGCCGCCGGCGATTGAAAACGATGGAAACAGGTTCAGCTCGGGCCTCCGGGGCCGTGGTCATGGCAACGAGTCGTTAACGTTGCCGCTGATTGCAAGCCTCAGGGCCGCCGACAGCGAGCGTCGCCTGTGAAAATATTGAAGACCCAACCCGGGATGAGGCAAATGCCGCGGGGAAGACAATGTTTTGCTCGACCTTCCCGCCATGGCCCCGGCCATGACAAGCGAATCCCGCCCCGCGCGCCATTTTCCCCTTCTCGCGGTTTCAGGTCCTCAAATATGACTCTGCAATGATCATCCGGGCATCGCTTCCCGTCACTTCCCGTCAGGGTAGCGGAAATGAAGCAGGCCGGGTTGAGCTTTTACTAAAAAAGACACGTGAGTATTAAATATTGTTGGGAAAATCCCAATCAATTTAAAACAATTTAAAAAATGACTGATCCTATAGCAGACTATCTGACAAGATTGAGGAATGCGATCAAAGCCAACCATCGCGTGGTTGAGATTCCCGCCTCAAACTTGAAGAAAGAGATCACCAAGATCCTCTTTGAACAAGGCTATATTCTTAACTACAAGTTTATAGAGGGTGAGACCCCCGCCGGCGTGATTAAAATCGCGCTGAAGTATGACCCCGTCGACAAGGTTAACGCCATCAAGGACTTGAAGCGCGTCAGCCGTCCGGGTCTTCGCCAGTATACCGGCTATAAAGATATGCCGCGAGTGTTAAACGGTTTAGGAATTGCCATTCTGTCAACCTCTCAGGGCGTCATGACCAACAAGAAGGCTCGTGACCTGAAGATTGGCGGAGAGGTTCTTTGCTATGTCTACTAATCAAAAAGGAGGTACACAATGTCAAGAATAGGTAAAGCCCCCATTGAAATCCCCGCCGGTGTAAATGTCACCGTCAAGGATAATGTAGTAACAGTAAAGGGTCCCAAAGGCGAGCTCAGCCAGAAGATTAACCCCGACCTGACAATCGAGATTGAAGGCAACCAGTTGACGGTCAGCCGTCCCAGCGACGACCGCGAGCACCGCGCCCAGCACGGTCTTTATCGCGCCCTGATCCACAACATGGTTGTTGGCGTGTCTACCGGATACCGCAAAGAGATGGAATTAGTAGGCGTTGGTTATCGTGCCACCTCTACAGGCCAAGTGCTTGAACTCTCTCTGGGCTATAGCCACGCAATATATATCAAGCTCCCCCCCGAGGTCAAAGTTGAGGCCAAGATGGAGCGTAACAAGAACCCCCTTATTATTCTCGAGAGCGACGACAAGCAGCTCCTTGGCCAGGTTTGCGCCAAGATTCGCTCGCTACGCAAGCCCGAGCCCTACAAGGGTAAAGGTATCAAGTTTGTCGGCGAGGTTATTCGTCGCAAGTCTGGTAAATCGGCAGGTGCTAAATAATTAAAATAGATTAGATCATGATTTCCAAGATACAGAGAAGAAATAAAATCAAAACCCGCATTCGCGGCAAGATTTCGGGCACCGCAGAGCGTCCTCGCATGTCGGTTTTCCGCTCCAACAAGCAAATCTATGTCCAGCTTATCGATGACCTCGCCGGCCGCACCCTCGCATCGGCATCATCAAAGGGCATCGCCGAGGGCACTAAGTGTGAAATAGCCGCCAAGGTTGGCGCCGCTATCGCCGAGAAGGCTCTCGCCGCCGGCATCCAAGAGGTTGTTTTTGACCGCAACGGATACCTTTTCCACGGACGTATTAAATCATTGGCTGACGCCGCCCGCAACGGTGGTCTTAAATTCTAACAGACATGGCAAAAAGAAATAATCGCGTAAAATCGACCGGCGACCTCGAGCTCAAAGATCGCCTTGTAGCCATCAACCGCGTTACCAAGGTAACCAAGGGTGGTCGAACCTTCACTTTCGCCGCCATCGTTGTCGTTGGTAATGAAAACGGCATCGTCGGTTGGGGCCTGGGCAAAGCAAATGAGGTAACTGCCGCTATCGCCAAGGGCGTAGAGGCCGCTAAAAAGAACCTTATCAAAGTGCCCGTTCACCGCGGTACTATCCCCCACGAGCAAATCGCCAAGTTTGGCGGCTCGCGCGTAATCCTTAAACCCGCCAGCACCGGTACCGGTGTGAAGGCCGGTGGTGCTATGCGCGCCGTCCTCGAGAGCGTTGGTATCACCGACGTCCTCGCCAAGAGCAAAGGCTCGTCCAACCCCCACAACCTCGTTAAGGCTACTATCGCAGCCCTCGACGAGATGCGCTCGCCGGCCACCGTGGCCCAGAACCGCGGCATCTCGGTTGAGAAAGTGTTTAACGGTTAATCACTCCTTACTATAATGGCACAGATTAAAATCACTCAAGTCAAAAGCCGCATCAAGGCTCCGGAAGTTCAGAAGCGCACCCTCGACGCGCTCGGGCTCCACAAGATGAACCACACCGTTGTTAAGGAGGACACTCCCTCGGTTATGGGTATGGTTAACAAAGTAAGCCACCTGGTCAAAGTTACTCCCGCCTGACGCCGGCGTCGTTGACCAATCAATTAACACAGTTTCTTAACCCAATCAATTCTACAATAGATATGGAATTAAGTAATTTAAAACCTGCAGTTGGCTCGGTAACCCGCAGCACTCGCATTGGTCGCGGTCCCGGTTCGGGTAAAGGTGGAACATCTACCCGCGGTCACAAGGGTGCCAAGTCTCGTTCAGGCTACAGCCGCAAGATAGGTTTTGAAGGCGGTCAGATGCCCCTTCAGCGCCGTCTCCCCAAGTTCGGCTTCAAGAATATCAATCGCGTTGAATACAAAGCCATCAACTTGCGCGACCTCGAAGCGCTCGCTGTTGCTAAAAACCTTGACAAAATCGGGCTCGAAGAGCTGCGCGCTGCCGGTTTTATCAACAAGAAGCAGTTGGTTAAAATCCTCTCGGTAGGCACCCTTTCGCGTGCTCTCGCCGTCGAGGCCAACGCTTTCTCAAAGGCTGCCGAAGAGGCTATCACAGCCGCCGGCGGCTCGGTTACTAAAATCTCTTAAATCCCGTCATGAGATTCGTTGAAACCATCCGAAATATCTGGACAATCGAGGAATTGCGCAAGCGCCTGCTGGTGACTTTCATGCTCGTTGCCGTCTATCGTCTCGGCTGTTATGTGGTCCTTCCCGGTATCAGCCCCGCCGACCTTGACGCCCTGAGCAATTTCACCAACAAGAGCGGCCTTATGCAATTGCTCGATATGTTCTCGGGCGGTGCTTTCTCTCAGGCATCAATCTTTGCCCTCGGTATCATGCCCTACATCACGGCCTCGATCGTGATTCAGCTCCTTGGCATGGTGCTCCCCTCGTTCCAGAAAATGCAGCGCGAGGGTGAAAGCGGTCGCCAGAAACTCAACCAGTACACCCGCTATCTGACAGTCCTCATCCTCTTGCTCCAGGGCCCGGCCTACCTCGTTAACCTTCAGGTTCAGGTAAGCGCTGCCGGCGGTGGTGCAACCATGGGATTCTGGACTCTCGCCTTCCTGACTGTAATCCTCGCCGCCGGCTCTATGTTCATCATGTGGCTTGGCGAGCGCATAACCGACCGCGGTATCGGCAATGGTATCTCCTTCATCATCTTGGTTGGTATCATTGCCCGTCTTCCGGGAGCCCTCTTCTATGAGTTCACCTCGCGCCTTCCCGGCTCGACCGGCGCCCAAGGCGGTCTGATTATGTTTATTGTCGAGCTCGTGCTGCTGTTTGCCGTCACCGTCGGCGCCGTTCTCCTCGTTCAGGGAACACGCAAGGTGCCCGTGCAGTATGCAAAGCGCATCATCGGCAACCGTCAGTATGGCGGCCAGCGCCAGTATATCCCCTTGAAGGTTAACGCTGCCGGTGTGATGCCCATCATCTTTGCCCAGGCAATCATGTTCGTGCCCATCACCCTCGCCGGCTTCGGCAACCGCAGCGCCAACAGCTTCGTTGCCGCCTTCAGCGATATCAACGGTTTCTGGTACAACTTTGTCTACTTCCTGATGATTGTAGCGTTCACCTATTTCTACACTGCAATCACCGTTCGTCCCACCAACATTGCCGAAGACCTCAAGCGCAACAACGGCTTCATCCCCGGTGTTAAGCCCGGCAAGCCGACGGCTGACTATCTCGACTCTATCATGTCGCGTATCACTCTGCCCGGCTCGCTCTTCCTCGGCATCGTTGCCGTCCTTCCCGCTTTTGCCCGCTTCTTTGGCATCAGCCAGAATTTTGCCCAGTTCTTTGGCGGAACGTCACTGCTGATTCTCGTCGGCGTGGTTCTCGATACGCTCCAGCAGATTGAGTCCCACCTGATGATGCACCACTATGACGGCCTGATGAAGAACGGCAAGATTAAGGGTCGCACAACCGGAAGCGCCTATTAAACCACTCGGTTCACCAATCTATTCAAGCACCCTTGATTGACAAGGACGATTGATAAGGACAATGCGTGAACTCTAAACAACCCCGTCACTCCATTACTTAACAAATATTCTCAATCCCCTTTCCAACCCCGTCATGATATTTCTCAAGACACCACAGGAAATAGAGAAGATTCAAGAGGCAGCTACACTTCTGAGTCAGACATTCGGCGTCATCGCCGAGTGTGTGGCTCCGGGAGTGACAACTCGCAGCATCGACAACGCCGCTCGCGAGTTCATCCAGTCCCACGGCGCCATCCCCTCATGCCTTGGTTATGGCGGATTTCCCGGGACATGCTGCATGGAGGTCAACGAGGTCGTGGTCCACGGTTTTCCCTCGAGTTATGCCCTGCGCGACGGCGACATCATTGGCGTCGATTGTGTCCTCGAGCTCAACGGCTGGAACGCCGACATGTGTTACACCTTCCCGGTGGGCAACGTCGCCCCAGAGGTAATGGAACTGTGTCAGACTACCCGCCGCTCGCTCGACATCGGCATCGAAGCCTGCCGCGCCGGTCACCGCCTGGGCGACATCTCCAATGCCATCCAGACCTACTGTGAGCGCCGAGGCTACTCGGTTGTTCGCGAAATGTGCGGTCACGGCATCGGCAAGAAGATGCACGAGGACCCCGAGGTCCCCAACTACGGGCGCCGCGGAACCGGGGCCGTTATCCGCAACGGCATGGTCATCGCCATCGAGCCGATGATTAACCTCGGCAGCCGAAACATTGTCATCGAGCGCGACGGCTGGACGTGCCGCACCCGCGACCGCAAGCCCTCGGCCCACTATGAGCACACCGTGGCCATAGTCGACGGCGAGACCCGCGTCCTGACAACGTTTGACTACATCGCCGACGCCCTTGGCGACCGGTTCATCTAACCCCCTTTTCAATCAACAACTCCTTATAATCAATCAACCCCAAAAACCGCAAAGAAAGAATGGCAAAACAGTCGGCAATAGAGCAAGACGGCACAATTGTAGAAGCGCTCTCCAACGCCATGTTCCGCGTTGAACTCGAGAACGGCCACGAAATCACCGCCCACATCTCGGGCAAGATGCGCATGCACTACATCAAAATCCTTCCCGGCGACAAAGTGCGCGTCGAGATGAGTCCCTACGACCTCTCAAAGGGAAGAATCGCATTCCGCTACAAATAAAAAATCTAAAATAAAGTTAAAAAATGAAAGTAAGAGCATCAATCAAAAAACGCACGCCCGATAGCAAAATCGTGCGTCGCAAGGGACGTTTGTACGTCATCAACAAGAAAAACCCCAAATACAAGCAACGTCAAGGATAAAAATTTTTTATTATATTTGCAAAAAATTTTAGACGACATTATATGGCAATAAGAATCGTGGGAGTTGACCTCCCCCAAAACAAGAGAGGTGAAAT
>JAFLTK010000045.1 GCA_022511505.1 Muribaculaceae bacterium | reverse complement strand
ATCGGATTTTGCTTAAAATCGTTATAAAATACTTAAAAAATGTATAATGAGCCCTGAAATTGAATGAATAAATTCATAAAAATACAGTTCAGTGGCAATGAAAGAGGTCAAGTGTAGACCACCCGGAGACAAACTGCCGAGCGATAAGCGCCGGACGAGCCCCGGATAGGCGCCGGACGAGACCCGGATAGGCGCCGGACGAAACCCGGATAGGCACCGGACGAAACCTCGGCAATTATGGAGTGGAATTTGATTAGGACGAGGAGCCGGAGCCCCTCGTCACGAGCAATGGCTCCTCTATATCAAGGGTGGCAGAAACAGCGGTGAAACAACAAAACAGACTCCAGTTTCAGAGTAATAATCAGCTCCTTCAAGGCTATTTCTATCAGCGGTATCTTCCCAGAGCTTAAGGAGTTCTTTCTATTGGCTTGCGAACCTTTATTCT
This sequence comes from Muribaculaceae bacterium, assembly GCA_022511505.1. GTDB lineage: Bacteria > Bacteroidota > Bacteroidia > Bacteroidales > Muribaculaceae > HGM05190. The sequence goes on along the minus strand of JAFLTK010000045.1, from coordinate 8,742 downwards.
ACCTTTATTACCTTTCACATCTTCTACCTCTATCACTACCTCTAATTCTTTTAAAACACCTATTATAGCTATAGCTCCTACTATTACTATAGCTGTTATAGATATTAAAGCTGTAGTGGTAATACCACAAACGGAAGCAGCTGGAGCTACAGCAGCAGCTACAGCTTCTTTAGGTACATCTTTTACCTTATTAAATTTACTGGCTACTTTGCACTGTAAAATAAGGGATTTCCCTTCTACTATAAAATCCCTCTCTCCAGATTTTATAGCTGCTATTAATTCTTTTCTATTTTTTACTGTTCTCATATATCCATTATTTTAACTGGTTTATCCATCTTTTCAGCATAATTACTTGACGTCGGGGAGGTAGAAGTGGCGGCCGGTTTGGTCGACGATGCTGCGATAGTAGCGCTCGTCATAGCCGGGGAAGTTAGGGTAGACGGGCATGCCATACTCGTTGCGCTCAAACTCGCCGTCTTTTTCTTTCTTGACGTTACCGTCGAGGTATTTAACGAGCAGATAGTCACCAAGTTTCTTGTAACGGCCCACGTAGCGCGAGGTTGCGGCGGCAGTGTGGTCGTTGAGAGTCTTGACGGCGGTTGTTGCATCCATCGCCGGGACGGCGGCAAGAAGGTCGTTGACCTCGGCGGCAAGGGTGTCTTCCTCGGCAACCTGAACGCGGCGAATATCGTTAATCATTTGGCTATAACGGTTGTAGGCCTGATTGGCTACATAGTTGTTGACCCAGAAAGCCGAGTCCCAAGAGATATTGTAGAGGTCGCCGTTGCCGGGTGCAAACTCGTGGGGTACGTTTGTAACGCAGTTGTAGACAGGAATGTATACGCAAGTATTGGCATCGTCGACGCCAAACCACATAATGCCTTTCATCGCCTCGGGGTGGGCCTCGTTGAGTTGAGCGACGAGCGAGAAGCCGGTCTGCTGGGTAGCGATGGCGCGCTCATGGGTGTACTCGACCGAGTCGACGGTGAACGTCAGCGGTCGCCAGCGGTAGGGGCTCGCGTAGGGGCCGGCGCCGATGTCGGTGGTCATGTCAAAGGGGGTGTCCTCAAAGTGGTCGCGCATCATCCATTGCAGGTCGCGGGTCGACACTTTCTTCTCGGGCTTAACCCAGAGGGGCATGACTTCGCCCTTAGCTTCAAGCACCCAGGGAAGATATTGCTCCATGCCGGGGGTATATTTGTTATAGTAGGCCCAGACGCGACCGTCGCAACCGCGCATTGCGCCGGCGTCATAGACTGCGTAAGCGCGCGAGAAACTGAAATCCTCGTCCTTGCCGTCAAAGTAGCCCATTTCGCGGGCAAACGAGATGACGTCAGGCGAGTAGAGGCAGTTCTCGGGGTCGTTGAGCGGGAACGTGTGGATGCGGGCAAGGTTGGCGTGTCCGCTGATGCAGTCGTCGGGAACTCGACGTGCAACCCAAACGGCTCCTTTTGAGCGGCCGCCTTTGCCAATCATTTCAAGAATCCACGCCTCCCGGGGGTCGGCGATGGTGAACGACTCGCCCTCGCTGGCATAGCCGTGCTGCTTGACAAGCGAGGTCATCACGTCAATAGCCTCGCGAGCGGTCTTAGCGCGCTGGAGGGTGATGTAGATTAGCGAACCATAGTCGATGATACCGGCGGTGTCGAGCAACTCGTGGCGTCCGCCCCAGGTGCTCTCGACCACGGCGAGCCCGTGCTCGTTCATGTTGCCGATGGTGGCGTAGGTGTGGGCAACCTCGGGAATTTCGCCCATTGGGCGGCCGGTGTCCCATTCAACCACTTGGCGCATTGCACCGGGCGCATGGTCAGCGGCAGGCTGGGAATAGAGTTCGCCGTAGAGGGTGTGGGAGTCGGCGGCGTATGTTACGATGACACTTCCATCGGTCGTTGCGCCGCTGCCGGCAATGAGGCTTGTGCAGGCAAGCGCTGCAGCCGGGGCGAGAAGAGTGGCGACGGCAAATGTCGCGGTCAAGAGTCGTTTCATTATGTTGATGTTGTTGATGTTGTTATTGATGTTGTTATTGATGTTATTGATGTTATTGTCGTTGTTGTTGTCGTTGTTGTTGTTGTCGTTGTCCCCGCACTGCTCGCTGCGCTCGCATGTACGGGGTTATTGAAATTGTCATCGCTCCGCGATGTTGTTGTTGAAGCAGTAACAACACTAACAACAGTAACAACAATAAAAACACTAACAACACTAACAATAGTTAAAACTGAAATTATTTAGAGGCTGTATAGCAGCCGTTGGTCCATGTGTAGTTCTTGGAGCGCACCTTGCGGGCGGCTATACGGTAATAGAGATTGTAGACGGGATACCAAAGCATCAGGAACGGGACGGTGAACGTCAGTCGGCGCAGGTAGAGGGCCGACGAGCCGCGACGATAGGCTACCATCACCGGAATGCATGCAAGCAGTGAGATTACGGTGACGATGCCGAGCACGGGGAGCGACGGGTAGCCGATTACCAGCGCGGCAATGCTTGCGGCAAGCCACGTCCACCATGCCAGTGATGTAAGCGCGGCCGTGAACCGCGACCAAGTCTTGACGTGGCGCTGGGTGAACATGTAGCGCATTTTGTCAAAGCCGTGGGCGTATGGTAGGTCGTAGACCAATTGACGCACGACCGCATCGCCGGCGAGTTGCACCGCCACGCGGTGACCCTTGCGGGCAACCTGGTTGATGAAAATGTCGTCGTCGCCATAGCGGAAGTTATGGTGGGTCGAGAAGCCGCGGTTGAGGTCAAAAACAGCCTTGCGGTAGACGAGGTTGTTGCCGTCGGCGCGATAGGGGATACCTACCATGGCCTTGGAGTAGTAGCGAATGGCCGTGAGGCCGATGTCAAACGACGCCGCACGACTCAGTCTTCCGTCGACCTCCTCGGTAGCAGGCGAGAGAATCGAGTGGCCCAAGACAATCTCGGCGCCTGCGGCCACAGGCGCGGCCATAGCGCGAAGCCAACGCGACGACGTCGGTCTGACCGACGAGTTGGTAATCACAAGAGTGTCATATCGCGCGGCCTTGACACCGATTGTCAGCGACAGTTTTTTGCGCGACAGGTTGCGCGAGTTTGGCGGCGTGAAAGTCATGTAGAGGTTGCGGTAGCGCAGTTCCAGGTCGCCGAGGATACCCTCGAGTTCAGAGCGCTCGCCGTCGTTGACCACGATGACCTCCATCGGCGCAGGATAGTCCTGCTCGAGAATCATCGGCAGCATCGTCGGCAGGTCTTCGGGATTGGAGTCGACATAGACGATGACCGACAGGGTCGGGAATGCCGCGGGGTCGATGCGCCCGACCTCGCCGCTCTCTACCGATGCCGTGTCGCGGCGGTTTTTACGGTCAACACGTGTTGCCTTGGGAACTATCGACAGCATGATATAGAAGGCCGCAACGAGAGCTGCCGCCAGTGCAATGACAAGCGGCAACGACAGCGGCAACCCGAGCAACGAGTCGACCGACGGCACGACGATAGTGTTTAATATCAGACTGTAGAGCATTTCAGGCAACAGTTTTTCTGTTTCAAAGTGCAAAATTACAAAAAACGCTCCAACCTACCGCAATTTCAAATGCTAAAAAATAAAAAAGGAGAGGTTGCGCGGGATGCGCAACCTCTCGGAAAAATGGGTATGTCAAGTTATGTGATTACTTGAGGTAGTTGTAGTATTCGGCATCGGATGCGCAGTCCCACCAAACGGGGAGACACCATACGAAGTCGGCGAGAGCGTTGGCGTTCATGGCGAGAGCGTTCTGAGCATTGTAGTTCAACTCAAGAGCGTTGGGGAGACGCCAGCGACGAATCCAGTAGGTAGCGTCGTTGGGGTTCGAGCTCTTGAAAGCAGCACCACCGGCATACATGGCGGGACGGCCATAACCGGGATAAACAACGCCGAACGAACCGATGTTACCGGCCGAGTAGTTGAAGCGACGCATGTCAACCCAGTTCTCGATGCTCCAACCCATAGCGATATACTTCTGAAGCATGATGTCGCTCATCTTGAGGTCACCGGCGCTCTGGGCAACGGCAGCACTTGACATGTAGGCAGAGATTTTGCCTGCATCCATGGGCTTCATGTTGGGGTTGTCATATTCGCCGTTCCACTGGTTGAGTTTGGACTGGATGCGGTCGATGCTTGCCTGGATACCGTTCTTGTAGGCGGTGAAAGCACCACCGTTGTCGCCCTTGCGCATGAGGACCTCAGCCTTGATGAAGCAAGCCTCGGCGTAGGTCATGATGTCAAAGTCAGAAACGGGATAGATTTGGAATGAACCTGTACCTGAAACGGCACCTGCGTTGGCAGCGGCTTGGTCGTTAGAGTGGTAGTAGGTATCGTTGGCGGGCATGCCCCAAGAACCGTTGTTGGTGTTCTGAGAACCTGTGTTAAGGTTGACGTAGGCGGTGTCGCCTGCAAAGAGGTAGTTGGTAGAGTTAACATACCATGCACCGGCGGGGTAGCAAACTGTAACGGCATCGCCGTCAACACGATACTGGCGACCGGCAAGTTTCTCGGCAGTTGAGAGGGTGTAACCGTTTGACTTAACGCCTTCAACGAAAGCAGCCTGCTTGGCAGCACCGGCTTCTTTGAAGCTGTAGGTGAGTTCCTTGTCGGCGGTAGCAAATGTCTGAACAGTGATTGAAGTAGCACCACCGTCTTTGAGACGAGTGTCGGTGGTTCCGAAGATGTCGACACCCTTGGCGCGACGCCAGTCATAGCTCTTAACGTTACCGTTGGCGTCGAGAGTGATGTTGGTCATCGAGTAGGGGATGAGTTTCTCGGCACGGGGGTCCTCAACGCCTGCACCACGCATGTTGGTGAGCAGGTCGATGTAGTACTTAGAAGCCCACTGGTTCTTACCGTAAGCGGCAGTGTCCCAGTTACCGTTGGTCATAATGGGGTCACCGAGGAGGAAGTCGGTCTTGTCACCCTTCTGGTCATAGCAAGCCTGGAAAGTGTTGTCGTTGTTGCTTGACATAGCCTTGTCAAGGCAAGCGAGGATTTCGTCGGGCTTGAAGTATTCAGAGTTCTTGGAAACGCGGAGGAGCCAGCGAGCTTTCAGACCGTAGCAGAGTTTTATCCACTTGTTGACGTCACCACCGTTCCAGATGTCGCCTGACGACAGGGGAGTAGCAGCGGGAGCCTGGGGAGTGCTGAAGAGTTCGATAGCGTGGTCGATTTTGGCCAAGCAGCCTTCCCAGATTCTCTTACCGTCAGAGTATTTGGGAGCGGGGTTACCGGTCAATGCTTCATCGTAGGGCATTTCGCCATAGAGGTCGAGCATTTCCATGAAACCGAGAGCGTGCATAACCTCGGCAGCGCCCATGTAGTGGTAAGCGCCTTCGGCCTCAGCCTTGTTGTAAAGGTCGCCGATGTTTGAAGCAGTACCGGTGAACCAGCACTGATAGGGAGTGGTTGTCAGACCGGTAGCGGGTACACAGTTCCAAGTAACCGACACATAGTTCATGTTACCATTGTTGGAGTAGAAACCGCCGCAGGTAGCAAATGTTCTGGTGTTGGCACAACCGGCGCTGTAGGTGTATTCCTTCTGAATCCACGGGAGACGGTTCTCAACCAGAATTGACTCATTGTTAGGCTGGTCAGGGTTAACGTTGATGTCCAGCCAGTCGTTGCACGATGTCAAGCCGAGGCCCAACACGCCGCAAAGAGCAATATATTTGAAACTTTTCATGATCATTAATCTTAACAGGTTAGAAAGTGAGGGTTACACCGAAAGTAAAGCTTGAAGTAGCGGGAACCGAGCAGTAGTCGATACCGGTTGCACCTGCACCGCCTGTACCACCTGCAGTCGAAACCTCGGGATCCATACCCTTGTAGTTGGTAAGGGTGAAGAGGTTGCTTGCAGTAGCGTTGGCAACGAGACCCTTGATGGTCTTGGTGCTCTTGAGGATGCGAGTGAAGTCATAGCTCAACGAGATGTAGCGGAGCTTCATCCAGTTTACGTCGGTCAGGAAGTTGTGTGAGTTGGCAGCATAGTTGTTCCAGTACTTGCGAATCATAGCGTCGCCCGAGTAGGTAGTGTTGGCGATGGTGTACTCTTCGCCCGAGCGGTAGGTAACCTGATAGGGCTCACCGGTGTTGGCGTTGATACCGTCGATGGTGACAAACTTACGGTCGTTCTCGAGAGTCATGGGGTGCATACCGATGGTGGTCATGTAGTAGGCAGTACCATTGTAAACGGCGCCACCAAGACGGAAGTCGAGCAGGAACGAGAGGCTGAAGCCTTTATAAGAGAATGTGTTGGTGAAGCCGGCCATGAGTTTGGGCTCGCGGTTGCCAACGATAACGTTGTTGTTGTTCACCTGATAGAGACCGGTGTTGGGGTCAACGAGATACTTGCCGGTTTCTTCGTCTACATAGAATTCGCTACCGGTCAAACCGAGGAAGTAGTTCTTGCCCCATGCCGGGTCAAGTTCACCTTCTTTAGGATTGCCAAGCTCGTCGAGGACATACTGGTTGGCGGCGCGAGGAATTGAAGCAGACTTAACGGTACCAAACTGAGCGTCGGTGGGATAGAAGTACTGAACACCCTTGAGGAAGTCACCAAGGCGACCCTTGTTGTAAGAGAGGTTCAGAGTGAGGTCCCAAGTAAACTCCTTGTTGCGGACGGGAACGGCGTTGATGGCGATTTCCATACCGTCGTTGATTACAGAACCAGAGTTGATAGAAGCGAAGATGAAGCCGTTGGCGTTAGAAAGACGGGGAGCGGCAATCTGGTTGTGGGTTTCGCTGTGATAGTAAGTGTAGTCAAGACCGAGGCGGTTGTTGAAGAACTTGAACTCGGCACCAATTTCCCAAGATTCCTGAATTTCGGGTTTGAGGAACGCGTTACCACCTTCCCAGCTGTTGGCGATACCAACAAAGCCGTTGTAGTTGTAGGGGTCCCAAACGTAGGTCAGAGTAGCGTAGGGGCTGGCGTCCTTACCAACCTTTGCCCAAGAACCGCGGATCTTACCGAAGCTGAACACGTCGCTGCCAAGAACACCCTGATCCTGGAGGAGCTGAGTGAAGACAAACGATGCGTTAACCGAGGGATAGAAGTATGAGCGGTTGTCGCGGGGAAGAGTTGAAGACCAGTCGTTACGGCCGGTTACGCTTACAAAGACAGTGTTCTTCCAGTCGGCACGGATTTCACCGTAGACACCAACGAGGCGCTTCTTAGAAGTGTTGTCGGTGAAGAACTTGTCGGTAGTAGCGATGTTACCAAAGCTGATGGTACCGGGGGTAATGAAGTTGTAACCATAGTGGGTCTGGTTGTAACGCTTGGTATACTCGGTAGTTACACCAAGGAGGCCACCTACTGTCCAGTCACCGATGTTCTTGTTGATGCTGGTCATCAAAGAGGTGGTTGAATAGGTGTAGCGATAGTCGCTGCGGCTCAGACGACCGTTCTGATACTTGGGAGAAACAACCGAACCGGGAGCGATGTAGCTGTAACCGTCGGTGGTGTAGTCGTCAACGCCCATGCGAGCAACGATGTTCCACCAGTCGGTGATGTCGTAGGTAAGGTTAAGAGAGCCGGTGAAGCGCTTGGTCTCGTCGTTGATCTTGTCCTTGTTGATGATCCAGTAGGGGTTTTCCTTATCATCTTCAAGAGCCCAGATGCCTTCAAAGAGACGATACTTCTGGCCATCTTCGGTCAGATAGTGGCTCATGTCCTCGGTGCGGGGCCAGCTGTAGAGGCCGGTCATTGCACCGCCGCCACCACCACCGTAAAGACCGCCTGAAGTCAGGGTCTTCTGGGTCTTGGCGATAGAGTAGGCAGCATTTGCACCAACGGTGAATCGCCAGATCTTCTGCTCGCCGTTGAAACGGAAAGTAGTCTTTTCATAACCGGTCTTGCGAACGATACCCTCCTGGTTGTAGTTAGAAGCCGAGAGGAAGAACGAGTTGTTCTTGCTACCGCCCGAAACGCTGATAGTGTTGTCATACACGGCGCCGGTCTGGAAGAAGTTACCGATGTTGTCATAGATAGGCTCGTTGGTGATAGCGCGACCCCAAGAAGAGTAGGTACGATCGCTGAACACGCCGTTGTCCTCGTAGGTACCACGGCCGAACTTATCCTGAGCTTCGGGAAGTTTGTTTGCCCAAGAAGCGGTTACTTTGCTTGAGAAGTTGACGCTTACGCGGCCTTCAGAACCTTTCTTGGTGTTGATGATGATGACACCGTCGGCAGCGCGCGAACCGTAAAGAGCGGCAGCGGCAGCACCCTTGAGGACTGACATTGACTCGATGTCCTCGGGGTTGATGTCCATCACACGGTTTGAGTAAGTAGTGTTAGAACGGGTCATACCGTCGGTGCCTGAGTTACCAACGACGGTAGTCGAGTTGTCATAGATGATACCGTCGACAACGAACAGGGGCTCGTTGGTACGGCCTTCGGAGGTAGAGTTACCACCGCGGAGGGTGATGTTGGCACCGGCACCGGCAGCACCACTGTACTGAGTAACAGTGACACCGGGGATTTTACCGGCAAGAGCGTTAACAACGTTCGGGCTCTTGTTTTCGAGGATTTCCTCAGAGCTCATTTCAGAAACAGAGTAACCGAGGGCCTTGCGGTCTTTCTTGATACCAAGAGCGGTTACAACAACCTCGTCGAGGTCGGTGGCAGAAGATTGCATGACAATCTCCAAGGGGCGGTTTCCAACGGTAACTTCTTGAGTTGCCGAGCCGATGAAGCTGACAATAAGTTTGTCACCGGGTTTTGCAGTAATGGAGACGCGACCGCT
>JAFLTK010000057.1 GCA_022511505.1 Muribaculaceae bacterium | reverse complement strand
CTGAAAATCACCTTACTATAAAATTGATAGCGTTTCTCGAGCCACCACGGCGCTTTCAACCCGAGGCGGTCGTAGTCCAGATTGCGACGTCGGCCAATCTTGATGGCACGCCGGGCAAGCGCACGCACAACCGGATTCATTGAGTTGAGTTTCTCTTGAACGCCGGTATAGACTTTTTCCCAAAAACGGGGAACGGAGCAAAGGCACGTCGGTCGCACCTGAGCGACGGTCTGCTGAATCTGCCGCGGGTCAAGGTTTATCCACACTTTCATGCCCATATACAGGCAGAAGTAGGTCCACGCCTTTTCAAAGATGTGGCTCAACGGGAGGAACGAAATCGACGTATCATCCTCGCTGAGCATTGTCAGGCGCTCGCGGTGAATTTCCATCGCGGCGTCAAAACAGCTGTGGGGCAACACGGCGCCTTTGGGCTCGCCGGTTGTGCCCGATGTATATATTAATGTGGCAATATCGTCGGGCGTGGCAGCGGCGCGTCGGCGTGCAACCTCCTCGCGGCAGCCGGCTCCGGCACTTTCTCCCAGTTTAATCAGCGCATCGAGCGTCATTGTCGTGGTGTCGTTGGCATCAAAGGCTATATCGCTATAGGCAATGATGCGAGTCAGCGACGGGCACGAATCAAACACCTCGCGCGCTATGTCATACTGCTTTTGGTCGCCTACAAAAAGCAACCTTGCACCCGAGTCATTGACAATATATTGGACCTGATCGGCCGACGAAGTAGCATAGATGCTGACCGGGACGGCGCGATTGGCGTAAGCGGCAAAGTCGGTCACCAAAACACCGGGACGGTTGGCCGAGAACACGGCAATCATCTCGGTCTCTTTCAGGCCGAGAATATCCAGGCCACAGGCAACCGCCTCGACCTGAGCGTTAAACGCATCCCATGACGTCGGGACCCATTCACCATCGGCTGCACCGGGGCTGTAAAACACCTCGCGCGTGCCATAGTGGCGTGTTTGCCGTCCGACAAGGTCAGTTAGTATATTGTGCATATCAAATTTCGCTTTAAATAGTTGAGCCAACCGAGACTGTCATCCCTTGCGCGGTCTATGTTGCTAACTTGCAACACGTGGGCTCTCTTATCGTTAGGATAGCAAAGGTAGCGACAATCGTCAATAATAAAACACTCGTGTCGCCAAAATTGCCATTTTCGTTAACAAACATTCCGAAAACCACCCCTCGATTTAATAAATTTTAACCACTTAGCAAAAATTCCCCTCGCTCGAGTATGGTTGAGAAATTATATGCCGGTACACGACTCAACCTACGCCGACCGGATTATGTCGCAGAAATTTTTAATGCGCTTGCCATGCGGGAAAGTAGATTTTTTTGCTTGTTTGTAGCGATTTTATTATCTTTGTACCTTGAAAAAGGTATATCCTCTTTTTATCTACAATTTTTTATCTCTCCAAAACGTATTATGGCAAAATTTCTGTTTCGATTTTTATTGATAATTGTCGCTCTGGGCGGCACTCTCTCGGCTCGGGCGGTCGAGACCTATTTCCCTTATCCTACACCGCCCGACACGATGCAACTTTTCCAGCAGCGCGCCGACTATTTTGTTGAACACTTTTGGGACCGCTGTGAGGTCAAAAATGCGTTCTCTGCGCGCGAGAAAATGAGGGTCGCCCTCGAGGATTTCATCCAGATGCTTCCCAGTACGACCGACTCGGTTGCTCTCAATGCTATCGACCGCTTCATGCACTCGCTCGACAAGCAACCTAAAGACCAGGCATTTATAGTCAACGAGGCCGAGGCGCAACTTGTCAGCGACACCGCTCAGTATCTCAGCGACGAGCTCTATCTGGCCTTTGCGCGTCCACTGCTGAAAAACAAAAAGGTTGGCAAAGAGTACAAAGCGCGCCACGAGCGACTGGTCAAAATTATGGAAAACTCGGCCATCGGCTCCAAGCCGGCTGTGTTGCCCTACGTAACCCGCGAGGGCGTCGAGGGCTCTACTGCCGACGATTTCGGCCAGGTTGTTCTCTACTTCTTCAACGACCCCGACTGTGACGACTGTGCCATCACCCGCGCCCGATTGATGGCCGACCCCAAGGTGCGCGGCATGGTCGAGAGCGGTGTCCTGAAGGTTGTCAGCATCTTTCCCGGCGAGCGTGACCCCGAGTGGGTCGAGAAGGTCGCCATCTACCCCGACTCGTGGCGCGTTGTTGCCGCTCCCGATGCCGAGGATATCTTCGACCTGCGTTTCATGCCGTCGTTCTACCTCATCTACCGCAACAAAATCAAAGGTAAAGGGCTGAATGTCAATCAGGTTATCGGTGTTCTTAACCAGTTATAAAACAACTACCGTTTCTTTATGGCTAAGCGAAATTTCATCCAGTGGCTACTGCTCAACACCCTCAACACCTCCTATACCTACATGGGGCGCCTCTTTATGCGTCTCTTTGTCGGTATAATGTTCATGCAGTTTGGCATCCGCCAGTGGGTCAACTATGACGCTCTGGTCGACACGTTCCCGACGGCTTTGGGCCTTGACTCGCAAACTTGCCTCGTCTTGATGATTATCATCGAGATGGTTTGCTCGCCTCTGATTATTCTTGGCCTGTTTACACGCTTGTCCACCATCCCGGCGATTGTGTCGATGATTGCCGCCGAGATATATCTCCTCTTTGACCTACTCCCGGCCGACCAGGCCATCGCAGGCTTGACCTTCGCCGACCCGGGATATTTACCAATCATGTTTATCGGTTTCTTCATCACCATCTTGCTTTCAGGACCCGGGAAAATCTCGGTTGACTACCTGCTTGCTCTCCGCATCCTCGACCCTGACGGGGGCGAGACCCACGATGAAGGCCTGGACGTTTAATACACTGATAGTCAATGAATGTAGCGGTTCTGATTTCGGGAGGCGTCGATAGCGCGGTGACAGTCCATCGGCTACTCGAGCAGGGTCATAACCTCAATCTGTTTTATATCCGCATTGGGCTCGATACCGACGAGGGCGACTGTGCCGCCGAGGAGGACATCGAGATGTGCCAATTTATCGCGTCAAAATTCCGTCTGCCCTTTGAGGTGGTCACGCTCCACCAAGAATACTGGGACAACGTAATGGAATATGCCCTGCGCACGGTCAAAGCGGGTCTGACCCCCAACCCCGACATCATGTGCAACCGCTTGATAAAGTTCGGTTTCTTTGAGCAGCGTTGGGGCCACGCTTTTGACAAAACGGCCACGGGCCACTATGCCCGCATTGTCGACGGCGACGACGGCCTCCTTTATCTCGGCACTACCGTTGACCGCGTCAAGGACCAAACCGACTTTCTGGCACGTATCGACTACCGCCAGTTGGAACACCTGCTTTTCCCGATTGGTGACCTGCCAAAGGCCGAGGTGCGCCGCATCGCTATCGAGACCGGCATGCCCAACGCATTCCGCAAGGATAGTCAGGGCATCTGTTTCCTCGGCAAAATCAACTACAACGACTTCATTCGCCGACACCTCGGCGAGCGCCCCGGCGCAATCGTCGAGATTGAAACCGGCCGCAAACTCGGAGAGCACAAGGGCTACTGGTTCCACACCATCGGCCAGCGCAAAGGCCTCGGGTTAAGCGGCGGTCCATGGTATGTGGTCAAGAAAAATATTCATGACAACGTTGTCTATGTCTCGCGCGGTCGCGACACCGAGATGCAGTATGGCAACACGCTCCATCTGACCGAGATGCACTGGATTACGCGTGACCCCATGACGGCGACCGACTCGATGGAGATAACGTTCAAGAACCGTCACACCCCCGAGTTCCTGACCGCCTCGCTGACTCGCGTCGACACCGACGAGTTTGTCATCGCCAGCGACAGCAAAGTGCAAGGCATTGCCCCGGGGCAGTTTGCAGTAATATATGACCGTGACAGCCGCCTCTGTCTCGGCAGTGGTATTATTACAGGTAAAAATGTAATGCTATGAGAGAGAATCGCGTCAAGTTGCAAGTTGTAGGGCTCAGTTACAGCCACATCCAGACCGGGGCCTACGCCCTGATACTTGGACAGGTCGACGGCCCGTACAAAATACCGGTGGTCATCGGCCCGACCGAGGCACAGTCAATCGCCCTCAGAATGGAGGGCATCAACCCGCCGCGCCCGTTGACCCACGACCTTTTCAACGCCATGGTCCACGCCTTTGGCATCCAGTTGACCGAAGTGTTCATCTATCGCTTTGAGGACGGCATCTTCTCGTCGGAACTGACGTTTACCGACGGCGAGCGCACGATAGTTCTCGACTCGCGAACGAGCGACGCCATCGCTATCGCCATGAGGACCGGTGCGCCAATCTACACCACCCGCGAGATTGTCGAGAACACCGGCTTCACCATGGAGCAGATTTCGGGCGACGACGACGATAGCAACCCCTTTGAGGACGAAATCGACCTTCCCGATGACAGCACCGAGCCGGGCGTCAACACGCCGCGCCTCGAGAACTACACCATCGAGGAACTCGAGCGCACTCTTGCTCGCCTCATCGAGAACGAGGACTATGAACAGGCTGCCGTTGTCAACGATATTCTCAAAAAGAAACGAGACGCCGCCTCGTCCTCTGAATAACCTGATTATAAAAACATTAAATATCTCGACCATTACCAAATGAAAGGTATAAAGTTTAGACTGTCGCTGCTCAATTTTCTTGAGTTTGCAGTGTGGGGAAGTTACTTGACTTCTCTTGGTAATTTCCTGGCTCGCAACGGGTTGCAGGAGAGTATAGGATGGTTTTATGCTATCCAGGGAATTGTGTCGCTGTTCATGCCCTCGGTTATAGGCATCATTGCCGACCGCTGGATTCAGGCCCAGCGCTTGCTGAGCATCTGTCATCTTGTTGCGGGCGCGTTCATGGCCGCTGCCGGCGTCTACTGTATGAGCGTCGACACCATCGCCCTTGCCCCGCTATTGACGCTCTACACTATCTCGGTCGCTTTCTTCATGCCAACGATTGGCCTTAACAACTCGGTGGCCTACAATGCGTTGACTCGCGCCGGGCTCGATACCGTCCGCGACTTCCCGCCTATCCGCATCTGGGGTACCGTCGGTTTCATCTGCGCGATGCTCTTTGTCAACTTTGCCGGCCCCAAGGGGCACGAGTTCCAGACTACCTACATGCAGTTGTTTACCAGCGCTGTGTTCTCGTTTATCATGGTGTTCTATGCGTTGACGATGCCCAAGTGTCCCACGAGCGCTGCCGGCTCAAAGAGTCTGGTTGACACTCTGGGTCTGCGCGCTTTCAAATTATTTGCCCAGCCGCGCATGGCCATCTTCTTTATATTCAGCATGTTGCTCGGCGTCTCGCTTCAGATTACCAACGGCTATGCCAACCCCTACATCACCGGTTTTGCCGGCATCGAGGCGTTCAAGAACGCTTGGGCCGCCCAAAACGCCAACGCCCTTATCTCGCTGTCCCAGATTTCAGAAACCCTGTGCATCCTGCTTATTCCGTTCTGCTTGAAACGCTTTGGTATCAAGGGCGTTATGTTGATGTCGATGATAGCATGGATTTTCCGCTTTGGATTTTTCGGGCTTGGCGACCCGGCCGGCGGTGTGTGGATGTTTGTCCTGTCGTGCATCGTCTATGGTATCGCGTTTGATTTCTTCAACGTCAGCGGTAGCCTCTATGTCGACCGCGAGACCGACTCATCTATTCGCTCCAGCGCCCAAGGGTTGTTCATGATTATGACCAACGGACTCGGAGCAACGCTCGGCACACTCGGCGCGATGGCCGTTGTCAACCACTTTGTCGTCCCCACCGATACTCCCGAGGTGCAACTCGACGGCTGGCGCTCGTGCTGGTATATTTTTGCCGCATACGCGCTCGTTGTTGCCGTCCTTTTCTTCTTCATTTTCAAGGACAACAAGGATAAACCTGTAGTAAACGTTGCCGAGGCCGAGGCTATTGATGCCGGAGACCCCGAGGGAATGATTGGCGAGGCCGAAAAACGTTAACCCAACAGAGCCACAACACGCTATGATTCAGTTCTATGCCCCCGATATCGAGACCAATCAGGTGTTGCCCGAGAGCGACTCGGGCCACTGCGTGCGCGTGCTGCGCATGAAGCAGGGCGACCCGGTCGAGATTATCGACGGGCGCGGCAACCGCTTCACGTGTAGACTCGTCGACCCCCATCCCAAGCGCGCCCGCGTCGAGATTGTGGAGCGTCGCCGCGTGGAACTGCCATGGAACTGTGACATCACCGTCGCCGTTGCTCCGACCAAAAATATTGACCGCATGGAGTGGCTCCTCGAGAAGTTGACCGAGATAGGCATCAACCGCTTTATCCCGATGCTTTGCCGCCACAGCGAACGTCGCGACATTAAGCGTGAACGCCTCGAGAAAATCGCCGTCGCGGCAATGAAACAGTCGCTCAAGGCCGTGCTGCCCGAGGTACTACCGATGACACCTATCGCCGAGGTGCTAAAACGTTTTGCCCCGGAGGCCGAGTCGCGGTTCATCGCCTATTGTGACACCGAGGTCGAGCGTCGCGTCCTTGCCCGCGAATACAATCCGGGCAGCAACGTGCTGATACTAATCGGCCCTGAGGGCGACTTCTCCCGCGAGGAAGTCGACAGCGCCATCGCCGCCGGCTGTGTCCCCGTCACCCTTGGCGACAACCGACTCAGAACCGAGACCGCCGCGCTCGTGGCTGTCGACACCTGCCACATTGTAAACCAACTATCAATCGAAGCAAATAAATAACTATGAATTTCCAATTTGATGTCGCCGCCTCGGCTCCCCAGTTCTTTCTCCTCGCCGGCCCCTGTGTGATTGAGGGCGAGGAGATGGCGTTGCAGATTGCCGACACGATTGCAACCATCGCCGGGCGACTCAATATCCCTTACGTTTTCAAGGGCTCTTACCGCAAGGCCAACCGCTCGCGTATCGACTCTTTTACCGGAATCGGCGACCTTGAAGCACTCGAAATCTTGCGCAAAGTCAAGGAGCGTATCGGCGTTCCCATTGTTACCGACATCCATGAACCGCAAGAGGCACGCATGGCCGCCGATGTTGTCGACATCCTTCAGATACCGGCATTTCTGTGCCGTCAGACCGACCTCCTCGTTGCCGCCGCTCGCACCGGTCGCGCCGTCAATATCAAAAAAGGACAGTTCCTGTCACCGGGCGCAATGGCCTTTGCCGTGCAAAAAGTGCGCGACTGTGGCAACAACAATGTCGCCGTCACCGAGCGAGGTGTATCGTTTGGCTATCAGGACCTGATTGTCGACTATCGCGGCATCCCCGAGATGCAACAGTTTGGTTGCCCGGTAATTCTCGACGCTACCCACTCCCTCCAGCAACCCAACCAGCCGGCAGGCGTCACCGGTGGCCGTCCCGACCTGATTGAGACCATCGCCCGCGCCGGCATTGCCGTGGGGGTCGACGGTCTATTCCTCGAAACACATCCCTGCCCTGCCAAAGCAAAGAGCGACGGCGCTAATATGCTCCCGCTTGACCAACTCGAGGGACTGCTGACGCGCCTCGCCACCTTGCGGCAATGTGTCAACGACTTGAACAGAGATTAGATAATAGATATTGATAATGTTGTCAATTGGTTAAATTTTAGTTGCACCAACAACATCAACATCTATAACAACAATAACAACAACGCCAACATAAATGAGATTCAAACAATTCCTTATAGCCGGCGCTCTCGCCCTGACATCGCTGATGACCATGAGCGCCCAATCAATCGATAATCCAATCACTCGCGCCACCATGGCCGTCTATGACGAGGTGATTGCCGAGAACCCCGGTGACTACGAAACACTCTTGCGTCGCGGCAACGAGTACTATAACCATTACATGTATCGTCAGGCGCTCGATGACGTCAATCAGGCGATGAGATACATCCCCGCTGCCGACAAGGACGCCCGCTATCGCGCCCTTTTGCTTCGCGCCAACGTCTACAGCCTTTCCAACCGCTATGCCGAGACCGTCACCGACCTAAACGAAGCCCTCGGAATTGAGCCTAAAAACTATATCGCGACCTATCTGCGCGCCAACGCCTATTATAACCTTGGCAACTACACTGACGCTCAAAACGACTACACCTCCTTGCTTCGCTTAAACCCGCGCAGCCAAGAAGCGATGTTTGGCCTCGCTAAAATCGCCGTCAAGCAAAACAACCTTGGCGTTGCCAATGACTTTGCCGACCGCGCCGTCA
Organism: Muribaculaceae bacterium; assembly: GCA_022511505.1. Taxonomy (GTDB): domain Bacteria; phylum Bacteroidota; class Bacteroidia; order Bacteroidales; family Muribaculaceae; genus HGM05190. Next base: position 18,545 of record JAFLTK010000057.1, on the reverse strand, counting down.
ATCTGACTCCCGCTATCAGCGACGTATACATGAGTCGCGCCGAGGTGAGACAACTCGCCGGCGACAATCAAGGTGCCGTTGACGACTACATTATGGCAATCTCAACCGACTCAGAGAACACCGCACGAGCCCTTCAGGAACTCTTTAAATTAAGCGATACCAATTACTCGTCGGTCATCAACGGTTTGACAGGCGCCATACGCAGCGCTCCCCGTCAGGGCATGTTCTACTACATCCGCGCCATGATAGCCCAGTCCCATTGCAACTATAGCGCAGCCATTGAAGATTATGACAAGATTATAAACGAACGGCTGTATGTCTACGAGGGCCTAAACGCTTCGCTTGCCGAGTGCTATCTTGCGCTTGGCAAATATGAAACAGCACTCATGAACATCGACTATGCAATCGAGGCAAACCCCGAGCGCGCTTCCTACTATATCCTGAAGAGCCGCATTCTGCGCGCAACCGGCAACTATCAAGAAGCGTTGAAAAACGCCGAGACTGCGCTCGAAAAGTCCCCCGACGACAACGCCGGCCTTCAGGCCCTCGCTCTCGCTCAAGAATCGCTCGGCCAATATCAGGAAGCATCGGTAACACTCAGCGAGGCAATCCTAAACGACTCCTCCGACCCCTATCTGTTGATGCTTCGCGGCTGGATTTTGACCGACTATCGCTACCAACCCGAGGTTGCCAAGACATGCTATGAGCGCGTCGTCGATCTCGACTTTGATTTCGACCAAGTCCGCTCACTCAAAGGCTTCGCCCTGCTGTTCCTCGGCAAAGACGACGAAGCCGAGCAGTGGATGAACACCATCCTCAGTTCCGTCGACGATACCGACGGCATCGTCAACTACTATGCGACATGCTTCTTTGCCCAAAAAGGAATGAAAGACATCGCCTTCCGTCACATGCAGCAAGCTCTCGAGCGCGGATATGCCAACTATTACAACTGGGTAAACAACAACGACGCCCGCATCAACGTTGCCCCGTTGCGCGACGACCCGCGATTCCGACAATTGCTCGATAAATATGTAATACTCTTCAAATAAGTAAATAGTACGGGATAATAGTTGTTAAATTGATTAAAAATTAACCTCTTTTAACAATTGTAATCCAAATCCTACCGTGATTTTGCGTAACTTTGCACATGCAACGATGAAGGAACCCAAACAGTGACGACACGTTGCCACACGCATATCACTTATTTGTCATAAGTCAAATAGACGTAAGAAAGGATATGGTTGACACGCGGTGACGCGCCGCCGCGTGCAACCCAAAAAACAACGGCGACAGTATCCGCAGCGATGCGGGTAACAACTCTGAACTAAATATTGTAACAGTAAATTCGAGATACATAACATCCCTGTCGCCGTTTTTTAAACCACAGCGGTCGATGCCCCCCGGCACCGACCGCTCTCTTTTCTACCCGTGCCCTGACTCGTCACGGGGAGGTGCCTCCTTCAGCACCTCCCGTAGCGGTATCGATTTTAGTTATCAAAATTACTGAACCGACATCCTTTTGAATGGCTTAGTCTGAAAAATTTCGGCGACCTTGCATTCACGATTGCCGGGTAGAACAAATCAGCGGGGCGGACGACGATGTCGCCACGCCCCGCTGCGCATGGGTTTCGTGAAGGGATTTATGCGTTGCAACCGCCGCCGCAGGAGCCGCTGTCACAGCCTTCGCTGTCACAACCGCAACCACACCCACAAGTGGCGGGCTTGAGTTCTTCGGGTGTGGCGTCGCGAACGGTCAGAATCTTGCCTTTGAAACGGATTTCTTTGCCGGCAAGGGGGTGGTTAAAGTCCATTTTGACGTGGGTGGGAGTCACTTCGAGAACTTTGCCGTTGATGCGGAAGCCGTCGGCAGTCATCATCGGGACGTAGTTGCCAACCTTAACGATTTCGTCGTCAAATTTGTCCTCGACCTTGAAGATGTCTTTGTCGAGTTCGGCAATCTGCTCGAGGTCGTAGGGCCCGAAGCCTTCCTCGGCGCTGACTTTAACGTCAAATTCGCCGCCGGGCTCAAGGCCTTCGATTGCTTTTTCGAGGGGTACAATCATACCGCGAGTGACGCCGTAGATGATTTTCTCGGGGTCGTTGACGTCGGTCTGGTGGACGAGGATATCGCCCTCGGGGCTGACTTCATAGAGGTCATAGCCCATCTCTACATATTTTCCGGGTTGAATCTTTTCCATGATTTTTAGGTATTTATGTTGTTGATGTTGTTGGTGTTGTTGATGATTAGCGGCGGCAGAGGTTGTTGAAGTAGAAATCGAGCAACTCGCGGGCGGCGGTGAAAGAACTGAGACGGTTGTCGAGCACAAGGCGCTCGCGGTCGGCGAGGCGCTCTGCAATCTCGGGGTTGTCAAAGAAGTTGCGTCGCAGTGTTGAATCGATTGTCTCCATCATCCAGTAACGTGCCTGCTCGCGACGGCGGATGTCGAAATAGCCGTTGGCCTTGACGAAGTCAAAGTAGCGGTCAATCATTTCCCACACCTCGTCGATACCTTTCTCGAAGTATCCCGAGTAGGTCAGCACCTCGGGCTTCCAGCCGCTTGGGGTGGGCGGGAACAGTTGAAGGGCGCTGCGGAACTGGGCTTGGGCCAGACGGGCGCGGTCGATGTTGTCGCCGTCGGCTTTGTTGATAACAATGCCGTCGGCCATCTCCATGATGCCGCGTTTGATTCCCTGGAGTTCGTCGCCGGTGCCGGCAAGTTGTATCAACAGGAAGAAGTCTACCATCGAGTGGACGGCAGTTTCGCTTTGCCCTACGCCGACGGTCTCGACAAAGATGTTGTTGTATCCCGCGGCTTCACAGAGGATAATTGTCTCGCGCGTCTTACGGGCCACTCCACCGAGAGAGCCTGCCGAAGGGCTGGGACGGATGAATGCCGAGGGGTGAACCGAGAGTTTCTCCATGCGGGTTTTGTCGCCGAGGATACTGCCTTTGGTGCGCTCGCTGGAGGGGTCGATGGCGAGGACGGCGAGTTTGCCGCCGTCGCGCAGGACGTGCAGGCCAAAGACGTCGATCGACGTCGACTTGCCTGCGCCGGGAACGCCGGTGATGCCGATGCGGCGCGAGTTGCCCGAGTATGGCAAGCATTTCTCCACAATCTCGTCGGCAATAGCCTGATGTTCAGTCGATAGGCTCTCGACGAGGGTGACGCCTCGTGACAGCATCGTCGTGTCGCCCTTGAGGATGCCTTCAACGATTTCGCCGGCCGAGGGCATCGGACGGCGTCGGGGTCGTCGGGACAGATAGGGGTTGACCGTTGGCGGCTGTTTGACACCGCTGTTGACGGTCAGCCCGGTATATTGAGCGTCGTTTTCAATATGCTCCATTTTGATGAGAAGGGTTATTTAGTGATTTCACCAACGACACGCACTGTCTGCGAAGGGTCTTCGGGATCGTTGGTGGTGACTATAATGCGGGCGTTCAGCAAGGTGCGTCCGGCCAATTGCGCGGGGTCGACCTTGACGGTAACTTTGAGACTTTTGCCGCCCTTGATTTTGATATCGGGCTTTATGTTATCGATGGTCACGGCGTTGTCGACACACGCGATGGCGCGTACTATCAGCGGGTCGTTGCCGCTATTCTTGATTTCAAACGATGCTGAGAGGGGGCTTGTCATAGAGGACGGGTCGATGCGGCCAAGGTCAAGTTTGGTCGGCTCGATGTCGGCCACCGGCGCGTTCTGTCGCTGTTGGGGCGTTAGCGTCGAGAAGTCTTCCTTTATAATCATGACTGCCGAGAGGGTTATCGGCTCAGCATTGTCGGTTGGGTAGAAATCAAAGTCTCCGGTGACAACGCCCCATTGGTTTGTGCGCTCAGAGTGGGCCACGGTCGAGATGATGAACTGCTCGCCCGGCGGAACGATTTCGGGCTCAATGCGGGCAGTGATGTAGGGCGGCAGATTGTCGACACGCGGGGTGATGGGCTCGGCCGTGGCATTGTAGCCCTCGATGTAGGCGCCAAGCGTCTTCCCCTTGAGCACCTCGCCGTAGGCCACGACCTTATCGCGGAGTTTAACTGCTCCAAGGTCAATGGGATAGCGCGAGCGAAGGGAGTTGGCTGCGCCAATTACGGTGCCGGTGATTTTCAACTCGCCTCGTCCCGGATTCCCGTTGGTTTCCACCTTAATATATTTGGTGAAACGCCCCGGGCGCCCTTCGGGATCATAGCCCACCGTGATGACAAGCGTGTCGCCCGGCATGACCGGCTCGGGGGAATAGGATGGCCTTGTGCAACCGCAGTTGGCGCGAGCGTTGACAACGACGAGAGGCTCGTCGCCGTCGTTAACCGCCTTGAACTCGCAGGTGGCAACACCCATCTCCTCATCAAAGGCGCCGAAATTGTGCTCGGTCTCGAGCCAGCGAGCAACGGCGCCGGCGCTTGCCGATACAGCAATCGTGCATGCCGCGGCAGCCGCGATTGACCTTAGAAAAATTGTTCTCATAGCCTTAGGGGACAATTACACCGGTGAAGTTCAGTTTGGCCTTGGTGCCGTTGTTGACCTTGACCGAAACCTGACGGCGGAATTCACCACTGCGTCCCTGGGGGTTGAAGTGGATTTTGATGACGCCGGTTTTGCCGGGGGCGATGGGCTCTTTGGGGAAGTCGGGGGTGGTGCAACCACAACCGCCGTTGGTGACCGTCAAGATGACCAGCGGAGCGTCGCCGGTGTTGGTAAACTTGTACTCGCAGGTGACGGGACCGCCGCCGGCCTTTATGTTACCGAAGTCGTGGGATGTCTCGCTGAAAGTGATAGCCGACTTGCCGGCGGCCATCGCTACGACTGCTACGAGGAGAACCATCAGGGTTGTTGAGAGAAATTTCTTCATAGTGAAGTAGTTTTTATCGAGGGGTTGGTAAATCTTTTGGGGGTCAGGTCTGGGGCTGGAGCGAGGCGAGGATATTGCGCAACTCGTCGTCGGTGGTGGTCAGTCGGGCGCGGCACTCGGCAAGGAGTTCGGTAGCGCGGCGGGTGTAGGCCGCCAAGAGGTCGATGTCAAAAGCCTCGCTCTGCATCTTGTTGATGATGCTCTCGAGTTCGGCGACTGCCTGAGTGTAGGTCAGCGACTTGAGAGGGGTGAATTGCGGTGTCTGTGCCATGTTTATGTAATATTAACGTTTAATTTTTGATTTTAGTTTACAGTAGATGTAATGTTGCCGCCGGCGAGGGTGGTGACGAGAGTGTCGCCGGGCTTTACGGTCGACGCGTCGGTGACGGCGACGCCGTTGAGGCGGGTGATCGAATAGCCGCGGCGCAGTGTTGCCTCGGGTGATAGCAATTGGAGCATGCGGCCGAGTGAGTCGAGGCGAGCACGTTGTTTCTCGATGGTAAACGGCGCCACGGTAGCCAACCTATTCTCAAGCGCTTCGAGACGCGACTTGCGCGGGTTGATAACGCGATTTGAGATGTCGGCAAGCAACATTGCATCCTGACGCAAGCGGTTTGAAGCACGGTCAAGGGCTCGGGAGGGGGCAAATTCAAGCGCAGTCTCCAGTCGCGACAATTGCTCGTTACAGCCGGCAACGAGTTCGGCGACACCGGTTTGCAGCGACTTTGCGAGTGCATGAAGTTGCTCAAGGCATGACGTGGCCGAGGCGATGAGCCATTCGGCGGCAGCGGTCGGGGTCTTGACGCGGCGACCAACCCAGTCTAGCACGGTTGTGTCGCGTTCGTGGCCTATGCCGACGATGACGGGGATGGGAAACTGAGCGACGTGGTTGGCAAGTTCGTAGTTATCAAACGCTTCCATGTCGCTCGTTGCGCCACCGCCGCGAATAATCACCACGATGTCCCACGGCGTCCCGTCGCCGGCGATGCGGTCAAGGGCGGCCATGACGGTCGAGGGCACTCGCTCACCCTGCATGACGGCCTCAAATAGCCGGATGTTGAAACGTAGACGCAAGCGGTTGGTAAGCAGTTGATTAACGAAGTCTCCATAGCCGGCAGCGCCGGGTGCCGAGATGATGGCGATATTCTGAACCGGCAAGTTGATGGGCAGATTGCGGTTGTCGTTGATGACCCCCTCGGCGGTCAGTCGGGCGAGAATCTCGTTGCGACGGCGAACAGCGTCGCCTATCGTGTAAGCAGGGTCTATATCGTTGATAGTCAGTTTGAAGCCATATAGCGCATGATACTCGGCTGTAACCTTGACACGCACCTTCATGCCCGACTCGAGCACCTTGCCGGTGGCATTGCTGAACTTTGACGCGAGGACATACCAGGTGTTGCGCCAGATGTTGGCGCGCGCTTTAGCCAGAGTGGTCCCGGCATCGTCCTTCTCCAGCAACTCCATGTAGCAGTGACCGCCACGGGTGGCGACGTCGCTTGTCTCGCCAACGACCCATACGTCACGCAACTCGGGGGTGTTGAGTTTTTGTGTGACGATGCGACTTAGCGTGGTCAGCGTCAATGCGTCGGCAACGGTGGTCATTGTTTGGCAAGTTTGAATTTACCTTTGGCGCTATCCCACGTGTAGTTAACCGACGGACGGACAATGTCGGTCAGTTCGGCCATCGCTTCGCGGGGCAACAGGGCGGCGAGGTCGTTGGTGACGGTCAACGTCCCGGTTTCGGGATTGATAGTGATTTCCATCGGGACAAACGGGACGACGCGGTTGAACGCCTCGCGCGATTCTTTGGTCGGTTTCTGTAGCCAAAGGTCAATGACGGGCAGGTCGATGACGCGCGAAATCTCAATAGGGTTCCATTGACTGTCATAGAACTCAATCGACGAGTCGACGGCCGGCAATCGGTAGGTTTTCACCGAGGCGATGATGGTATCCCCCTTGGCCGGGAGGACATAGAGCGATTGGGTGACCTTGTCGCTGAGGGTAAATGTTATCTTGCTGTCGGTCAGGTCGGTAATGCTTCCACCCTCGTCATAGATGATTGTAGAGGCGGTGTTGCTGCCGGCGTTGTAGTAATCAATCATGTCGAGGCGCGTCATGGCATCGATGAGTTTGATGACTTCATGAGGCGCGGTGTTGAACGCCTTTGTTGCGGTTGTTTGAGAGGCAGCCACTCCGGCAGTCAGCGTTGTTGTAAGAATTGCAAAGAATAATCTTATTTTCATAGCAAGGTGTTGTGGTTCTGATTGTTATCTTGGTCGACGACGGCCACCCTTCTTAAGACCGCGTTGCTGGCGATTGCGGAAATAGTCGGCCACAGTTTCGAGTTGGTCGTCGGCATTGTCGGCGCCGGCCTTGCGCCGCGAAGCGCGTTCATAATCTTTCTCGGGGTCGGCGACCTCGCTGTAGAGGCGCTTGCCGTAGAAGTCGGCCCCTTTGAGCGCGGCGACTACACGCCCGGCATCTGATTTCTTGACGTCAAATAGCGAATAGCGTTGCATCAGGTCGATGCGCCCCACGTCGACGCGACGCCCCGGGACGAGCGCATTGAGCATCTCGATAAGATTGCCGGCATAGAAACCGTCGCCCTTGCCGGCGTTGACATAGATGCGCGCCATGCCTTTGGCGGCCGTGCGGCGGTTTTTTCCCTCATCGGTAGGTTTAGTCTTCTCTTTCTTCTCCTTGCGCTCTTTCTTGCTGCGGTCAGGATCGATGTTTTCAATCGTCGGCGCGTCGCGGTAATATTCGAGCAAGCGGTTGAACTCGAGCGAGAAAACACGCTTGAGCAGGTCGATCTCCGAAAGCCACTCGAGTTTGCGGCTGATGGCGTCGATATATTTCATAATCTGCTCCTCGTCGACCTTGACGCGCTCGATGCGGTCGGCAAGGTTAAAGAGTTGTTTCTCAATGATATGCTCGGGTGTAGGGACATCGCGGCGCTCAAATTTCTTGCCGATGATGCGCTCTATTTCGCGCAACTTTCCGCGCTCGCGGGAGTGGATGATGGCAACCGACGTGCCCGTCTTGCCGGCGCGGCCGGTTCGGCCCGAGCGGTGGGTATAGACGGCCGGGTCGTCGGGCAGACCATAGTTGATGACATGGGTGAGGTCATCGACATCGAGACCGCGGGCTGCAACGTCGGTGGCAACGAGGAGCGAGATGACGCGGTCGCGGAATTTCTTCATGACGATGTCGCGCTGCTGTTGCGACAGGTCGCCGTGGAGCGCGTCGGCGTTATAACCGTCTTGTATCAATTTGTCGGCTATCTCGCGAGTATCGTTGCGGGTGCGACAGAAGATGATGGCATAGATGTTAGGCGAATTGTCGGCTATGCGTTTGAGAGCCGGGTATTTGTCACGCGCGTTGACCATATAGTAAATATGGCGCACGTTGGCCGCGCCTTCGTTTTTTGTGCCTATGACAATCTCCATTGGTTCGCGCATTTGCTTATTGGCGATGCGCGAAATCTCGGGCGGCATCGTTGCCGAGAACATCAGCATCTGGCGCTCCTCGGGAACCTTTGCCAGAATTTCGTTGACCGAGTCAATGAAGCCCATGTTAAGCATCTCGTCGGCCTCGTCGAGAACAACCGTGCGAACGGCATCGAGTTTGACCACCCCGCGGTTAATCAGGTCGATAAGACGTCCCGGCGTGGCGACGATAATCTGCACGCCCGCCTTAAGCGCCTTTATCTGACTCTCGATACTCGACCCGCCATAGACGGGAAGCACCTTAATCTTGGGGATATACTTTGAGAAATCGGCCAGGTCACTGCCAATCTGGAGACACAGTTCGCGAGTCGGCGACAGGATAAGGGCCTGGGGAGCGTCAAGCGACGTGTCAATCTGTTGTAGCACAGGCAAGCCAAACGCGGCCGTCTTGCCCGTGCCAGTCTGAGCAAGAGCCACGACATCACCCTTGCCGCCAAGAAGCACCGGAATCACCGCTTCCTGGACCGGCATTGGATTGTCAAACCCAAGTTCCTCTATCGCTTTTCTTAACCGGGCGTCAACGCCGAGCTCTTCAAACGTCTTCATAATCACTGAAATTAAAATCGACACAGGCCCGTGACGGCCCGTTTTTGAATTTATCTACAAAGATACAACAACAAAATCGATATTTTGTCAAATTGTAGATAAATCAATTTTCATTTCTCTAAATCTCCCCCCATCTGATAACAAAATCTCACATAATGTTCAGCAACAGCAAAAGTCCTGACGAGTTCTAAGTCCACTTAAAAAAGAGCCGCGGCTCGGAGGAGTCGCGGCTCGGTATAGATGGAACGAGAGAAACGTTTACTGGATGGTGTAGTCAGCGGTGGGCGACTTGATGCCGGGGACGCCGAAGTATTTCTCGAGCGAGCCCTGAACGGTCAACTTCTTGCCGAGGTTTTCGGGATGGTCGCCGAGGTTGACGGCACTGCGAATGGCTGTTCCGCTGACAAGTTGCAACGGAACGCACTTGGTATAGTCTTTCTCGGTGGGCGAGTCGGCAATCAGGATGTTGGAGAAACCGGTGGCGGGAACGCTGAACGTTGCGCCGGTCTGTATAGAGGCGCCGTTGACCCAACCAACGATGTATCCGGTGACGTAGCTGACGGTTCCGGGGTTGTTGAGGGCGATGACCTGAGCACAGGTATAGGGAGCGTCCTTAGTGCCACCATCGCCGGTGGGGGGAGTGACGGGGTCATCGGGAGTGGTGCCACCGCCGTTTCCTCCATTACCGCCCTGGCCGTCGATGGTGAAGTTGTTGGTAGGCGATTTTACGCCGGCAACGCCAAAGTATTTCTCGAGCGAGCCTTCAACAACGAGTTTTTTGCCAAGGTTGCCGGGATTGTCCATCAGGTTGACAGCCTTGCGGATGTCGGTACCGTTGACAAGTTGGAGGGGAACACAGTTGTTGATGTCGGTCTCGGTGGGCGAGTCGGCGAGAAGAATGTTGGAGGCCGATGTCGAGGGAACGCCAAAGTGGGCGCCGGTCTGGATTGAAGCACCGTCTACCCAACCGACGATGTAACCCTCAACATAACTGACGGTTCCGGGATTGTTGAGCGAAATAACCTTGGCGATGTTGTAGGGGCTGGCCTGGGTGCCTTCGCCGGCGGGATTGCCGGGGGTCGACGGGGTTGTGCCGCCACCGTTGCCACCGCCACCCGAGCCTTCGCCGTTGAGGGTGAAGTTGTTGGTAGTCGATTTAACGCCGGCAACGCCGAAATATTTCTCAAGCGAGCCCTCGAGGATGATTTCCTTGCCGAGGTTGCCGGGGTTGTCCATCAGGTTGACGGCCTTGCGGATGTCGGTACCGTTGACAAGTTGAACGGGAACACAGTTGGCAATCACATTCTCGTTGGGAGACTCGGCGATGAGGATATTTGAAGCACTGCTTGAGGGAACAGTGAAGTGAGCACCATCGGTGATAGAAGCACCGTCGACCCAGCCGACGATGTAGCCCTTGACGAAACTAACGGTGCCGGGGTTGTTGAGGCCGATTACCTGTGAAACAGTGTAGGGGTTAGACTGTGAGCCGTCGCCGGTTCCGGTCGGAGGATTGGGGGTGTCGGGCGGAGTTGTGCCCTGTCCGTCGAGAGTGTAGTCATCGGTGGGCGACTTGACGCCGGCCTGTCCGAAATATTTCTCGAGCGAGCCTTGGAGAACGAGTTTCTTGCCAAGGTTGCCGGGGTTGTCCATCAGGTTGACAGCCTTGCGGATGTCGGTACCGCTGACGAGCTGAACGGGGACACAGCGGGCATAGTTGGTCTCATCCTGTGATGCGGCGATGAGCACGTTGGAGGCCGACGATGCGGGCACGCCAAAGTGAGAGCCTTCGGCGATGCTTGCTCCCTCAACCCAACCGACGATATAGCCGGTTACATAGTTGACGGTGCCGGGGCTGCCGAGAGCGAGAACCTGGTCAACGGTGTAGGGATTGGACTTGGTACCGTCGCCGGCAACGGGAGTGCTGCCCTCGACTTCAACACCTTCAATCTTGAACTCAGTGGCACTGCCGTTCTTGGTGGCGACACCCCAGCTGCCAAGTTGGAGAGCAAACGAGCCGTTCACCCAAATTTGACGCTGATAGAGGTCGGGGTTGGTTGCAAGGGCGCCATATTGACGAAGAGCCGAGCCCTGGGGCAACGGGAGAACGAGACAGTTGGCGATAGATTTAACAGCGGGAGTCGGGGCGATGACAAGCGTGGTCGGCATGTCGACCTCTTTGCCCCACTGGATATCCTCGTCGCTTGTGATTGTAGAGACACCGGGAGCAACAGCGCCGACAATGTAGCCGATTACCCAGCCCGAAGCCTGCTCGCCGTTCATCTGGAACTCGATAGCTTGGTCAACAGAGTAGGGGTTATCTTCGTGGCCGGGGCTGAGAGTGGGATTGCCGAAGTTCATGCAGTCGCTTATCGAGCGAAGCGTCAGCTGCCAGCTGCCCGAGAAGTAGCCGAGGATACCGACGACATCGCCATTGCCCTCGGGGAGGACGTCGCTCCAGAAGTTGGAGTAACCGCTGGTGCGCACAATGATTGTCGAGCCGTCCTCAAGGATGAGGTCCTGATTGGTGGTAATTTTGTGGCCTTCGGTGAATGTTGCCTGGCCGCCGTTGAGGAAGTGGCAGTTGTTGAAACGCACGAGTTGGCTCTGCCAACGGCGCAGTCCTTCGGGCGTACCGGTCAACTCACTGAATGACTTGACGGTAATGGTGTCGACCTTGGAGGGCTCGGGGAGGCCGTTAAGTTGGGCGTGCTGCTCAAAGAAAGCAAGCGGCATGAATGTGGCCTGCCAGCCATATCCCTCGCTGTAGTCGGGGAAACCAAACTGTTGAAGGCCGCTGTATTTGCCAAGGTACATGCCGGTGGCGTCGAGAACTATCTCTTGACCGACGCGATAGGTGTTGAACAGCGAGTTGGCGTTAATCGACAGCGTGATTGCTGCCGTCTTGTCTTGGATAACGAGGTTCTTGTAGATGTTACCCGAGGCGTCCGACGAGATTACGCGTCCGGCGATGATGACCTTCTCGCCATTCTCGGGAAGGACGGTGTCGATATAGTTGGCGTCATCGCTCCAATATCGCGCTTTGAGGTCGGCGATTGACGTGTTGGGGGTCAACGATGCTTCGGGCACCTTAATCGACGGGGTGTTGAAGTCATCCTGACAGGACGAGGTCAGCGCCAGTGCCGTCAGGGCAAGCATCCCAAAGATTGATTTTATAGTTTTCATATTCTAATATTCTGATAGAGGTGATTTCTTGTTATTCGGTAATCTTCAGATTGCGGATTTCCCATGTGTCGGCCTCGCTGGGAGTGGCGACATACAAGAAACCAATCTCAATTTTCTTGCCGGCGAAAGCGCTCAGGTCGATTGAACCACAGTTGACAAATGTCCATGAGCCGGCTTCGGGCCAGGTGGGGACGGTCAGTTTGGTCCAGGCGGTTTGGCCTTGCTCGCGCACGACGATGGTGCAAGCCTTGCGCAGGTTGGTCTGGAACTTGGCGGCGTGGTCAAACGTCAGTTTGGCCGTGGTCTTACCCTCGAGCGAGATGACGGGCGAAACGGCGTAGGTCTCGACGTTGATGTTCATGCCGTAGGCGCTGGCGTTGAGGTAGTGCTTGCCGCTGTACTCGGTCCATGACCAGACGGCCTCGGTAGTGCCGACATTCAGCGTCCAGTCGGTCGTGGCGTCGTTCTCGCCGAGAGCGCTATAGATGGCGTTGCCTGCCGGGGTCGAGGGGTCGGATGGCGGAGGTGTAGAGCCCTCGCCGTCGAGGATAAAGTCGTCGGTCGGCGACTTGATACCGGTCACGCCGAAGTATTTCTCGATAGAGCCGGCGAGTGTCAGCTGCTTGCCGAAGTTGTCGGGGTTGGCGACGAGGTTGACGGCGTTGCGAATCTGAGTGTCAAAAACGAGTTGAACGGGGACACATTTTTCATAATTGGTTTCACCCTGAGTGGCGGCAATCAGGATGTTGCTCTGATTGGTTGCCGGGAGGGTAAACTTGGCGCCCTCGCTGATGCTCGCGCCGTCGACCCAGCCGACGATGTAGCCGGTCACATAACTTACGGTGCCGGAGCCGGCGCCATACAGCAGGTCATTGACCGTGAACGGGTCCTCTTTGGTGCCGGCACCGGTTATCTCGCCGGGAGTGGTGCCGCCGCCGGGCTGTTCCTCGGGTGCTTCGACAAATTCAAAGCCGACACACTCGGTCATCGGGTCGTTGAACACCAACTGCCAGTTGCTGCCAAAGTAACTGAGGATGGCGGTGACTGTACCGGTACCCTCGGGGAGGGTCATGCCGGCAAAGGTACACTTGTTGCTGGTCGAGACGTCGATTTTGTTGCCGTCGGCGTCTTGAATCTGGGTAGTGGTATAGTTGGCTGCCTTGGGGTCACCGAAACGGTCCTTGCCGCCGCCAACAAACGACACGTTCTCGAGAGTGACGAGGCGTGTCTGCCATTGGCACATATCTTTTTGGTCGTTCTTGTAACCTTGGAGCGCGGGGATGGTGGTGGCGTAGGGCTGAACGAGCGCCTCGTTGGGGAGGCCGTTGACCTGGGCGCGAGCGGTCATCTCGCTGAGGTCCATGCCGCCGACGCCGCCGTTATACTCGACGCCTATCATCTGCAAACCGCGATAGGTGCCGATGAGCAGGCCGCTGACGTTCATTCTCAGTTCCTGACCATAGTGGTAACTTGTGCTGAGGTCTGAGTTGTAGACGCGGATAGTGATTGCCGAGGTCTCGTCCTGAATCATCACGCGCTGATAGACGTTGCCGGCAACGTCGCTCGAGATGATGATACCGCTGATGACGATATCCTCGCCCTCGTCGGTCAAGCCGATGACAGTCATATAGTCCTTGGCTGGGTCTTGCCAGTAGCGTTCTTTCAGTTCAAGGATGGTGGTATTGGCCTCGATGGTGGCCTCGGGGACAATGACGGGCGGACGGTCAAAGTCCTCGTCACAGCCGGTCATAACTGCCGTTGATGCTATTGCAATGGCGGCAAGCAGTGTCTTATATAGTTTCATTCTATTATTGTTTACAGAGTTATGAAATTATTAGAATCTGACACCAACGTTGAAGAATATCTTGATACCCTGAGAGTAGGAGTACTTGTTGGGGTATTTGCCAATGTCATAGTTGGTATAGTCAAATCGACCCTGCTGATAGCCGTAGGTCATTATATTACGGTTGTTGAGGACATTGTCGATGTTGAGGTTCAGGTTGAGGGAAACCGTTCGGTTAATGTAGATGAGTTTACCGATAGAGACGTTGAGGGTGAAAGCGTCGTTGAGTTTGTCCTGGTGGGCGAGTTCGTCCATCTTGGCCTCAAGCTCGGCAACGTCGGGATACTTCTCCCAGAGTTTGGGAAGCGCCTCGTGGCGAATGGGCGACAGGTTGACGTAACTCTGACCCATGAAGGTTCCGCTGATGCCGAGGAACCACATGCCGGGAGCAACCCAGTCGAGGCCGATAGTACCGGCAACCTGGGGAGTACCGCCGACGAAGAAGTTTTTCAGATAAACAACCTGTGCGGTATCAGGCATCATGCCGTTCTCGTAGGAGCGGACGCCGATGGGGCGGTTTTTATACTGGTAGCGGGCAAAAGTACCGGCAGCCGAGAGGGTCAGCGACGGGGTAATCTTGTAGGCCATACCAATCTCGATGCCCTTGAAGGTCTTGTGAACACCCTTGAGGACATAGTTCATAAAGGTCTGATACTGGTCGTCATAGAACGAGGTGCGCTCGGTCTGGTCATAGAACTCGGTCCAGAAACCCGAAACCGAACCGCGGAAACGACGATAGTTCCACACATAGGAGATGTCGCCGGTCAGGATGCGCTCGGGCTGGAGGTCGTCGATGGCGGTATCCTTGATGCGCGGCGAGATGTAGGCATACTCAAAGAGCGGGGCGCGGGTTTCATACTCGCCGTGGATTTGGATGAAGTTGCGGCCGTTGATTTTGTAGGTGGCGCCGGCTTTGAGGGCTCCGGTGTCAAAGCGGTGGGTCTCGCCTTTACCGTAGGAGTTTTCGGGGGCGCGGCCGTTTTGCATCTTGCCGTCGCGGTAGAACTGGGTGTAGCCCATCTTGACGCCATAGTTGATGTCCCAGCGCGGCAGGGTGATGATGTTCTGCAACCACGCGCTGACCTGAAGGGCGTTGATATAGTAGTTGTAACCAAAGATGTCACCTTTCTCGACGCGACGGTTGGGGTCGAGGAGGTTGTTTTGCATCATCTGGGGATTGTCGGGGTAATCGCGCTCTGAATACTGGTCAACGTCGAGCCAGTAGTCGCCGCCCAGCAGGTCGCGGATGGTCTTGAAGTAGTGGGCGCGGGTATAGTTGGCCGTCACGCCGCCCTGCAAGGTCATATTGTTGTTGAGGCGGTGGTTGATGGTCGAACTGAAGATGGCGTTAAACTGGTTGGAGTGGCGGTTCTCGAGAATGTAACTTGAACCGTGGTCGTTGGCGCCGGTCTCGGGGCCGTTGGTGCTGTTGAGACGGTTGGTGGTGTACATGCGGTCCCAGTTCAACTGGCGGAAACCGACGGTGTGCCACAGGTCGGTGTAGAGGTCAAAAGCCTCTTGGTCATCCTTGTAATAGGAGGGAAGATAGCGGTAGTAGTCGGGGCGCGGGTCGGGGGTGTTGTACCAGTTCAGAGCGCTCGACGAGTAGTTGACGCTGCGGAGTGCCAGACCGGTGTTGACGGTCGTTTTCAGTCCGTTTTTGAACACCCAGTTGATAACGGCAGTGGGGTCAAACGATTCGGCGATGCGTGCCGAGCGCTTTTTGCCGTCCTGGTAGCCCCAGTTGGGGTTGTAGAGATTGGTGCCGGCAAGTTCGTATGCCTCGAGATAGGTCGGCGAGGCAGTTGCGCGCTGGGTCGGTGCGCCAAAGACGGTCAGGTTCAGCGAGTGCTTCTCGTTGAAAATCTTCTGGAGTGACATGAACAGACCGCCAGAGTTGTAGAATGTACCCTCGATGACACCCTCGTTGGCATAGCGGCCCACAGCCGAGACGGTGAACGCCCAGCCGTTGGCGGTCAGGCCGGTCGAGTAGGTAGCCATTGCGCGGAGCATGTAGTTGGAGTTGGTATAGGCGACGCTACCGTTGAAACCCTTGGCGTAGGACGATGCAAGGGTGTTGATATCGGTCACACCGCCGATGCCGCCGATGGCAAAGTTGGCGGCGCTGATACCGATGGCTGTCGTCTTGTCGCGGAACGCGCGGCTCATACCGCCCAGCGTCGAATAGTTGAAACGGCCGCGGGCAAGGTCGTTGAAATCGATACCATTAATATATGTGTTCTGATACTCGCTGTCATAGCCGCGATAGCGGAAACGCATGGCGCTGAAATCGTAGGAGGTGGCCTTGTAGTAGATGTCATCGTTGGCACCCGTCAACGCGCCTATGCTTTGGGCGTTGCCCTCCTCCTCGTCAAGCAGGCTCTCGTCATAGTAGATTTCCTGCATATCCTCTTGGAAGTTAGACGCCATCGACGAGTCCTGTAACTTGATGGTGCCCGCTTCATAGAGGCCCGAGGCGGGAATTTCGATTGTCATGGTAGCATCGTTGTAGCCGTAGGCGAGCACTATCAGCATGTCGGTGCCCGGCTCGGCCGTCAGGCTGAACGAGCCCGCGGGGTCGGTAGTGGCTTCGATACCTCTGTCGTCCAAAATGACAGTTGCGCCCGCAATCGGGCTTCCGGTAGTGGCATCAACTACTTTGCCAACCACCCCTGCCTTTTGTGCAAGAGTCGGCAACGCGACCGCAAGCAGAATAAACAGAAACAGTTTTAGTCTCATAAATTAAGGTTTTATTATTATTTTTTTAAGTTTCACTGTGGTTCGGTAGGGACGCACGGCCCGTGCGTCCGCGCATTAAAACTATCGTTTGATAATCGAAATTCTACCTTAAACGGTCTTAAACTCCTGAACTATAAACTTTTAAACTTCAACCTGAACGAATTCAAGTTAAGTTAAAAGCCTATGCCGCCGACGTCTTTTACAGACCGAAAACGACATAGAAAGCAGAATTTAACCCCAAAAATAAAAACAATTTTTGATTTATAGACACTTTTTTCAATTCAACCCCCATTTTTTAACTTATTTTTAATATCTACCGGGGTAATTTAGCTAACCGGGTTCACGATTTAACGGGGTGGTTTGGGCACACGATTTGTAGGGACACACGGCCCGTGCGTCCACGTTTTAACAAGCAGTTTATCAACTGTCTACGCTGACGCGACATGTCGCGTCCCTATCGTTGGCGGTGCTTCTGTCTTCCCTTGTTCGGTTAGGTCGAGAAGCCGGAGCTCCTCGTCAGATTAGGCATATAAAAGCGGCGAGCGGCCCCGGGGTAGGACAGCTCGCGCTATATTTACCATCCTAAATGTGAAAACTGTCCCGGTCCGTTCTATTTCGTTTAATCTAAAGTGAATCTAAATATGTTTTCTATTAGAAGAAATTTTATCAATCTTGTCCGCCATATCTAAAACGTGGTCAAGTCCGTATAAGAGACTCTTAGAGTCAACATTCATCCAATGAAATAATGTAAGAATTTTTTGATAGATGACCCGGATATAGTTTGTATCAATAACAGCCTTTTGAACTATGAAACAAATAGGTTCGTGGTGTGCGATACGGTTACGCAATGAATTGATTTTATCTAATTCATTAAATATGAATGTTTGATTATATTGATGCTCTGCCGAAGAACGAGGTTTGTTCGGAAATATTGACAGTAGATTTCTGCCGGATTGACGGTATTGAATTGGCGAAAACATATACTTCCATATCCCGAATTCCATTTCCGCAATTAATTTGCTATGGGAATATGAATTTGTTCGGTCGAGTTTTCGATATGCAAAATATATTATATCTCTGGTCTTTTGCAAAATTTGCATATTGAAAATTCCATTGTCTAAAACAGAATCACGGAGCCAATCCATTCCAAATAATTTAGTCAAATGGGTATTTATCCGATTTCGCAATGCAACTTCAAAACAACTGACTATAGTAAACATTTCTTGCGAAACTTTCAAATTATATCTGTAAAGAGTCATTGCTTTACGGGTATCTCCATTACAAGCCTGTAGATACCGTTGCATTCTATCGGCAGATATAATTTCTTCAAAATCGGAATATTTCATTCTTTTTGGAACAGAAATTGCTAAAAATTTTGTTTTTATAATGTAAAGATATTATCTTTGCATTGTTGAATCCCGGTAGTCCCTGAGCAATCAAACTATCGGGTTTTGTTTTATACTGCAAAATTAAGAAATTTTGCTGAGATTTGACTATCGTCGCCACAAAAGCACCGGACCACGGGTCATATTCGCACTATATTTGCCAATCCTAAATGCTGAAACTGTTCTGGATGGTGTCTCAAAACAAGGCTATCGGCAGGTGCACACTAAATCGCGTTCGCGTCGCCAATGCCGTGACGAGGAGCTCCTGCTCCTCGATTGATGACGCGAGGAAAAGGCTTTGAAAGGATGAAAAGATAATGGCTTACTTTCATCAAACCTGTTGTCGCACGAGGCTATCGTCTTCCCTTGTTCGGTTAGGTCGAGAAGCCGGAGCTCCTCGTCACGATTAGGCATAAAAAAGCGGCGAGCGGCCCCGGGGTGGGACTGCTCGCGCTATATTTACCAATCTTTTACCAATCAATATAAGCAACGCGC
>JAFLTK010000044.1 GCA_022511505.1 Muribaculaceae bacterium | reverse complement strand
TGAATTTCACCGGATTATGTGGACGCGACATGTCGCGTCCCTACGGGATAGCCGGATGGCCTGCATCGAGTAAGTCGTAAATCGCCGTCATCAAGTAATAAAAAAGGCGAGAGGAGTCGATTCCTCTCGCCTTTTGAACTAATATAGTTATGTAGGGTTATTTCTTGGCGTTGCGGCCTTTGGCGGCGGGAGCAGCGGCGGGAACAACCTTGCCACCGCGGCGGGCGTCGGTCAGATAGGCGACGGGGGCGGCGATGAAGATTGTTGCAAGTGTACCGATGATGACACCGCAAATCATAGCGAAGATGAACGAGCGGATGGCGTCGCCACCGAGGACAAAGATACAGAGCAACACGAGGAGTGTCGATGCCGATGTCATGATGGTTCGACCGAGGGTCGAGTTCATCGAGTCGTTGATGATGTCAAAGAAGTTGCGCTTGGGATAGAGGGCGATGTTTTCACGCACGCGGTCAAAGACAACCACGGTATCGTTGATTTGATAACCGATGACGGTCAAGATAGCGGCGATGAAGGTCTGGTCGATTTCCATAGCAAACGGCAGGACGCCATAGAAGAGCGAGTAGAAGCCGATGATGGTGAACGCGGTGAAGGCAACGGCGGCAAGCGCACCGAGCGAGAAGGCCACGTTGCGGAAACGAACGAGGATGTAGAGGAACATCGCGATGAGGGCGCAGATGACGGCGATATAGGCGTCGGTCTTCATGTCGTTGGCGAGGGTAGGACCAACTTTCTGAGAAGACATGATACCGATGTTCTCGTTGGTTGTCGAGAAGTCGGCCTTTGACATGCCGTTGAGTTCGCTTTCGAGACCCTGATAGAGGATGTCGGTGATTTCGTTGTCGACATCTTCGTTTTCGTCGGCCGAGTCAATCTTGTAGTTGGTCGAGATGCGCACCTTGGTGTTGTCGTCGATAGTGATGACGTTGACCTCAGAACCGGCAAACAGGGGAGCGAGGCGCTCCTTGAGCTCGTGGGTCTTGACGGGGTGGTCAAACTGAACGACATAGTTGCGACCGCCCGAGAAGTCGATACCCTGAGAGAGACCGCGAACGAAGAACGAAGCGAGTACAATCACGATAAGAGCACCCGAGACGGTGAAGGCAACTTTGCGCTTGGCAAGGAAGTTGATGTGGCTCGAGGTGAACATCTTGCGTGAGAGCGGGGTGGTGAATGTCAACTGCTTGAAGGCTTTCTTCTTGCCGAACATGATGAACACGAGGCGTGTCAGGTAGACGGCGGTGAAGAATGAGCAGACGATACCGATGATGAGCGTGGTGGCAAAACCCTTGATGGGGCCTGTTCCGAAGAGCAGGAGGATGACACCGGTGATGATTGAAGTCAAGTTAGAGTCAAAGATAGCCGAGAAGGCGTTTGAGTAACCGTCGGCAATCGCGGTGGCGGTGTTCTTGCCGGCGCGAAGTTCTTCCTTGGTGCGCTCAAAGATAAGCACGTTGGCGTCGACCGCCATACCGAGCGCAAGCACGATACCGGCGATACCCGAGAGGGTCAGCACGGCCTGGAACGAGGCGAGGATACCAAAGGTGAAGAAGATGTTGAAAATCAAACCGAGGTTGGCAATCAGGCCGGGGATGACGCCATAGAAAGCCATCATGAAAATCATAAGGAGGACGAGGGCGAAGACAAACGACCACAGACCGTCCTCGATAGCCTGCTGGCCGAGAGACGGACCGATAACGGTGTCGCTGATAATCTCGACCTTGGCGTTCATCTGACCGCTCTTGAGCACGTTGGCAAGGTCTTTTGCCTCGTCGGTGCTGAAGTTACCGGTAATCTGCGAGCGACCGCCTTCGATGACCGAGTTTACGCGGGGAGCCGAGTAAACGTTGTCGTCGAGCACGATGGCCACTTGCTTGCCGATATTGTTGGCGGTGATGTGGGCCCAGTTCTTGGCAGCGGCGGGTTTCATGGTCATCGAGACATAGTTGCCACCCTGCATTTGGTCAAAGTCGCTTGTCGCCGAGCTAACGACGTCGCCGAAGAGGGCGGGCTTGCCGTTGGTAGTCTTGAGGGCGATGAGCTGGTAGAGTTCGGCCTTGGCCTTGCCGCTGGCGCGAGTGCTGTCAACGATTTCGACAATCTGGGGCTTAACTTCCCATGCGAGTTTGACGTTGGTGGGGAGCAGGCGCTTGGCGGCGTCGCCGGTCAAGAGCGACATGATGGAGTCGCGGTTGGCCTTGAGGGCGCTGGCAACGACTGTCTGGTCGTATGGGTTGCCTTCCTGAACAAAGAGTTCAAAGAGGCCGGTGCCGTTGCGGGTAGTGTCGGCGCGAAGAACGCGGTCGAGCTCGTGGATGGCGCCCTGGAACTGAGCGTAGGGCATTGTCTCATAGAACTCGAGGTTGGCGCTCGACTTGAGGAGCTCGCGAACGCGGTCATGCTCCTTGACGCCGGGGAGCTCGAGCAAAATCTGGCCGTCTTTTTCAAGCTCCTGAATGTTGGGAGCAACGACGCCAAACTGGTCGATACGGGCGCGAAGCACGTTGGTAGCGCTCGAAACGTTGTCTTTAACTTCCTCTTTGAGCGCGCTTTGGATTTGGTCCATCGATGCGCCGCGCTTCACCTTGCTCTTGAATGAATCGTTATTCTTGAAGAGTTCATAGAGGTCGCTCTGGGGGTAGAGGCGCTTGTATTCGTTGCAGAAAATCGACACGTAATCGTTGCTGCGAGTGGCGCGGACAACCGAGTCGGCAGCGGCGATGGCGCCGTTGAGGTTCTTGTTGTCGGGGTTGGCGGCCATCGAGCGGAGAATGTCGGGCACCGATACTTGGAGCGTAACGTTCATACCACCCTTCAGGTCGAGGCCGAGGCCCACGCCGAGTTTCTGTACTTCATTGAATGTGTAGCCCATGAATACATCTTCCTGGGCAATCGAGTCCATGAAAAATTTGTAAGATTCACGGTAAGCGGCCGAGTTGTTGCCTGCCTCGCCGGCCTGAATGAGCGCATATTCCTTGCCCTTGTTCTCATAGTGGTTGGTCACCAGCGAGAACGAAAGGTAGAATAGGCAAATCAGCACCAGAAAAATCGCGATGATTCCGGCGACAACACTTCCCAAGGTTCCTTTACTTTGCATTGTGTTGATTGGTAATGTTTATAATTTGTTTAATAATTTTTTTGCTACACAAGCGCTATCGGCACGACGGCGCGCGACTATCGTTCTGATAACGAGCATGTTAACAGACAAAACTCCACGCGCGCCTACACCATCAGGTGCAGAAGCCCGTGCAAGCGTTGACTTTCAGAGTGCAAAGATACTACTTTTATTTACTTATCCATAACATTTAAGACACTTTTTTATTACTTTTGCACCGATTTGAAAAACGACCTCAATTGATGGAAACAAAATTTGATGCCCCGGCACCCGCGGCCCGGGGGGATATTATAGCAGTGAAAATAGGCTCAAACGTGTTGACGCGGCCCGACGGGACGCTCGACATCACGCGCCTGAGCCATCTTGCCGACCAAATCGCAGCCCTCCATCGGCGGGGCGTGGCGGTGATACTGATTTCGTCGGGCGCCGTGGCCTCGGGACGCAGCGAGTTGCGCCACCATCTGCCCGAGGGTGAGGGCCATCGCCTTGACCCCGTGTCCCAGCGCCAACTGTACAGCGCCGTCGGCCAGGCAAAGCTGATAAACCGCTACTTTGACCTTTTCCGCGAGCACAATATCCCGTGTGGCCAGGTGTTGACAACTAAAGAGAGTTTCTCGACGCGCCGCCACTACCTGAACCAGCAAAACTGCATCGCCACGATGCTTGCCGCCGGTGTCATACCTATTGTCAACGAGAACGATACAGTCTCGGTCACCGAGTTGATGTTTACCGACAACGACGAGCTGTCGGGACTCATCGCCACGATGATGAAGGCCTCGCGCCTGATAATACTCAGCAACATCGACGGCGTCTACACCGGCGACCCGTCGCTCCCGTCGTCGCGGCTTGTGGAGGTCATCGAGCCGGGCGCCGACCTGACCGGAGCCATCTCGACCTCGCGCTCCACCAACGGTCGCGGCGGCATGGCCACCAAATATCGCATCGCCTCGCGCGTTGCCGCCGAGGGTATTCCCGTCACGATTGCCAACGGCACGCGCACCAACATTCTCCTCGACCTGCTCGACCATCCCTCGTCGGTTCCCTCGACAACCTTTGTCGCCGCCTCCTCCCGCCCCTCGTCGGTCAAAAATTGGATAGGCGCCTCCGAGGGGTTCGCCAAGGGACGCGTGACGGTCAACGACGATGCCGCGCGCGCCTTGACCGGGCCCGAAGGGGTCAGTCTGCTGCCGGTTGGCGTCACCGCCGTCGACGGCGCCTTTGAGCGCGGCGACATCATCACCGTTGTCGACCCCGCCGGCCGCACTATTGCCATAGGACGCGCCGCCGTCGACTCGGCCACCGCCACCGCCACCATGGGCGCCCACGGCGAGCGTTACATCATCCACGCCGATTACCTGTATATTAATGTTTAGTTTTTATTGATTTTATTGTTGTTATTGTAGCATCAATAACAACATCAACAACAATAACAACATCAACAACAATAACAACAATAACAACAATAACAACACCAAGATATGTCAAAATTTGAACCTGCCCGAGTTGCCGGCCGACGTCTTGCCTGTCTGTCGACCGATGATATAAACAACGTCCTCCTCCAACTTGCCGACCGTCTCAACGCTTCCCACGACCTGTTGCTTGAGGCCAACGCCCGCGATTTGGAACGCATGGACCCCGCCAACCCGCGTCGCGACCGCCTGATGCTGACCCCCGAGCGCATCGACGCAATCGCCGCCGACACCCGTAACGTAGCCTCGTTGCCGTCACCACTGGGCCGTGTGCTCGATACGACCGAGCGCCCCTCGGGACTGACGATAGAGCGCGTGACCGTCCCGTTTGGTGTCATCGGAGTTATCTATGAGGCGCGCCCCAATGTGACGTTCGATGTCTTTGCGCTCTGCTTCAAGGCCGGCAGTGCCGTCGTGTTGCGCGGCGGTTCAGAGGCCACGGCAACCAACGAGGCTGCCATCAGCATTATCCACAAGGTGCTTGAAGATAACGATTTACCGACCGCACTTGCCATGCCGCTCACCGGCGACCACGAGGCGAGCCTCGAGATGCTTCAGGCCGTGGGCGACATCGACCTCATCATCCCGCGCGGTAGTCGCCGGCTTATCGACTTTGTGCGTGACAACGCTCGCGTGCCCGTTATCGAGACCGGCGCCGGGGTGTGTCACACCTATCTGCACTCCTCGGGTCGCCTCGACTATGCCATCGCGATTGTCGACAACGCCAAGACGCGCCGTGTCAGTGTCTGCAATGCCCTCGACACATTATTAATAAATAGCGACCGCCTCGGCGACCTGCCCGTCATTGCCGCGCCGCTCAGCGCCAAGGATGTCGACATCTATGCCGACGACCGCGCTTTTGCCGCCCTCGACGGCCACTATCCCGCCGAGCGCCTTCATCACGCTACGGCCGACGACCTTGGTCGCGAATGGCTCGACTACAAGATGACCGTCGTCACCGTCGACAGCCTCGACGCCGCCATCGCCCATATCGACCGATATGGCAGCCACCACAGCGAGGCAATCGTGGCCGAGGACGCTACGGCCGTTGCCGACTTCTTGCGCCGCGTCGATGCCGCCTGTGTGTATGCCAACGTTTCGACCGCGTTCACCGACGGCGCCCAGTTTGGCTTTGGAGCCGAGATAGGCATCTCCACCCAGAAACTCCACGCACGCGGCCCCATGGCCCTGCGCGAACTGACCACCTACAAGTATCTTATCACCGGTCACGGCGCCACCCGCCACCCCTAAATCGTTGTATTTAACTTTTTGTCGATAGCCGTTGATTATTGAAACAAAATTGTTATCTTTGCGCTTTACTGTCTTTGCAAGATGAAAATCTTTACGTCCGACGACATACGTCAAATTGACCGCTACACCATCAAGGAGGAGGGTGTCTCCTCGCGCGAACTGATAAAACGGGTGGCAAGCGGCGTTGTAACCGAGATTATATCCCGGTGGCGCCCGACGCGTCCCATTACTGTCTTCGCCGGTCCGGGTAACAATGGCGCCGATGCCCTCGAGGTTGCCCGGCAGTTGTCCCAACAGGGATATCATCCTGAGGTACTGCTTTTTAACATTGGCGGCAACGCGTTGTCGCGCGACTGCAAGGCAATTCGCGACGAACTGATTGTTGACAACCGCGTGCCGCTGACCGAGGTTATCGACAACCTCATCTTACCCGAGTTGACGTCGGCCCACATTATTGTCGACGGCCTTTTTGGGACCGGACTGCGCGAGCCGCTGACGGGCGGTTTTCAGGCCCTCGTCAGGGTTATCAACGAGAGCCGCGCCACGGTGGTGTCAATCGACGTCCCGAGTGGATTGTTCAGTGACTGGAATCCGCTGTCAATCAACAAGAACATCATTCACGCCGACCTCACCATCGCCGTGCAGTTCCCGCGTCTGGCTTTCTTCATGGCCGAGAATCATGAACTCGTCGGCGAATACAAAGTCATCGATATCGGCCTGTCGGCCCACGCTATTCG
Organism: Muribaculaceae bacterium; assembly: GCA_022511505.1. GTDB lineage: Bacteria > Bacteroidota > Bacteroidia > Bacteroidales > Muribaculaceae > HGM05190. The sequence continues at coordinate 2,602 of JAFLTK010000044.1, read as the reverse complement.
CTCGACTCGCACCAAATATCACCTCATCGAGACCAACGACATTGCCCACGTGCTCCACCCGCGCAATCCGTTTGCCTCAAAAGCCGATTTTGGCAACGCAATGCTGATTGCCGGCAGTTTTGGGATGATGGGCGCCGCCGTTGTTGCCGCTCAGGGCGCATTGCGGGCCGGTGTTGGCAAACTGACGGTTCACGCGCCTCGTTGTGGATATCCGGTGTTGCAAACAGCTGTTCCCGAGGCGATGTTTGCCGCCGACAACCACGAGACCGTCTTGACCGAATGCACCCCAGGCGACAATTTCACGGCCGTCGCCATCGGTCCGGGACTCGGTACCCACGACTATACGCTAAAGGCTGTTGAGACCGTTATCAAGACTGCGCGCCACCCCATTGTTGTCGACGCCGATGCACTCAACTGTATCGCGCGCCGCCCGGCACTGCTCAACGCGCTCCCCAACCTGAGCATCCTGACGCCCCACGCCGGCGAGTTTGACCGCCTGTTCGGTCAGCATAACAACGCCGAAGCGCGCCTGATCAAGGCTGTCGAGATGTCCCGCCAATATAACGTAATTATCGTTCTCAAAGGACGTTACACAGCCACAATCCGTCCCGACGGGAAGATATATTTCAACTCATCGGGGACGCCGGCGCTTGCAACCCCCGGTAGCGGCGACGTGCTGACCGGTATCATCCTGGCAATGCTTGCCCAGGGATTGCGCCCCGAGGTTGCCGCTCTGACCGGAGTCTTTGTCCACGGCCTCGCCGGCGAAATTGCCTGTGAGACAATGGGCGAATATGGCACGACCGCCGGTGACGTTGCCCGCGCTACCGCCTTGGCTATCAAGTCAATAATCAGTTAAAGGTTTAATGGCAAGAGTTGATAGCCCTATAAACTATAACAATAAAACTAAAGACTATAAACATGAAAGCATATCGTTTCCTGCTCGCGGCCATGGCGCTCCTGTCGACGTTTGGCCTGTCGGCCCAGATGACCCAGCGACTGACGGCCACCAAGACCAACGAATATGGGCTGATTTACAACCTGCCCAAGACCGGCATCGTTGTCACCATCAGCGCCACCAAGACCGTCGAGACTCCCGGCGAGTTTGCCCGCTATGCAAAAAAATATCTCAATATGACCCCCATTCTCGAGCCGCGCACGCGCTATGAGATGGGCAACGTAGAGATTTACACGCGCCCGCTCGCCGACGACGCCGAGCAATACCTCGTGCGCTTCAAGTCGGGTCAGGGCGTCTTTATGATGGTCACGGCCGACGGCTTCCCGGTGTCGATTGGCGACGACGCCTATACCCCGGCTCCCGCTCCCGTGACTTCGCTGAAGAATGTCGCCGCCGCGCCAACGATTCTTGAAACTCCGGCAGCCCATCAGGCCGTGACCGAGGATATGCTCCGCGCAACATCGTCGGCTAAACGCGCCGAACTTGCCGCCGACAAAATTTACGAAATCCGCCAGCAGCGCAGCGATATCATCTCCGGTCAGGCCGATAATATGCCGTCCGACGGCGAAGCGATGAAGGTTGCCCTCGCCGCCCTCGACCGTCAAGAGCAGGCGCTGACTGCCATGTTTGTCGGCACAACGGCCACCTCGACCGAGGTCAAAACATTCTACTACACTCCCTCGGCCGACGACGAGCGCGTTCATCGCATTATCGCTCGCCTATCGGCTACCGACGGGCTCGTGAGCCCCGATGACCTCTCGGGCTCACCAATATATCTCGACCTTACGGTTACACGCCGTGGCGAACTCCCCGTCAACGAGAAGGGAGTTGTCAAGACATTCCCCAAAGAGGGCGTTGCCTACCGCATTCCCGGTAATGCCGACGTCAGAGTCACCTACGACGGTCGCGCCATGGCGCAGGCCGCGATATCAGTGGCCCAGTTTGGCGTTGTGTTTGGCCTCGACCCATCGATATTCACGGCCAAGAAAGCGCCCGGATACCTCCATTTTGACTCAAACACCGGCGCCATCCTCGAACTCGGCGTTCTCAGCGGCGACTGAACACTAACAACACCAACAACACTAAAAACATAATTAAAACTCCCATAGCCTATAGGTGACGCCGATAAAGACGCCGGGGGATATCCCGCCGGCGGTCGCCGTCAATCCAACGCCCGCACTGATTCCCCATCTGTGTGGGCGTTGTGTGTTAACAGTCTGTGACTCAAGTCGATACTGCGGCCGGTAAATCTCGATGCTGTCAAGTCGCGGCTCGACACCGCTGACCCATGCGCGATATTCCTCGCCCTCATATTGACGCTGTATGCGTTCAATAAGGACCTCCAGGCTGTCGGGCGACGATGTTTCTGTGACTGTACTTTCCGGCACCACTATAATCTCCGGCCCTACCGGCCGCTCGACTGCTATCGGCGGCAATCGCTCTACAATCGTGTCGTGCTCCACAATGACGACCGTGCCATCGCTCCCTTTGTTGCTACCGATTGCAAAACCTCCCCACGCGCCGGCAATAAACGCCGCGACCCCGATAAATACAGTTTTCATGTCGATTGGTGTTATTGATGTTTTTGATGTTGTTGGTGTTGTTGGTGTTGTTGATGTTGTTGATGTTGTTGATGTTGTTGAT
>JAFLTK010000043.1 GCA_022511505.1 Muribaculaceae bacterium | reverse complement strand
GCTGTACCCGGGGTATCGCCGGTGACAATCTTGACGCCGATACCGGCATCGATAACCTCGCCAACGGCAGCGGGAACATCGACGCGAACGGGGTCAGAAATAGCAACGATGCCAAGGAAAGTGATGTTTTTGGCAACGAGTTTGCCATTGTCGATAGCGACCTCGCCGTCGGCAAGTTCTTGATAGGCAAAGCCGAGGGTGCGCATTGCCTGATTCTGATACTCAAGAAGTTGGGCATCAATTTCGGCCTTGGTTACGCCCGCGGTGTTCTTGCACATTGCAAACACAATCTCGGGAGCGCCCTTGACATAGAGGATATTCTTGCCGGTAACCGATTTAACGACAGTTGCCATAAACTTGCGCTCGGTCGTGAACGGGAGCTCGTCAACGCGGGGCGCGTTTGTTCTGAGGTCCACGTAGTTCTGACCGCGGGCATTGAGCCAAAGGAGAAGAGCGCCCTCGGTCGGGTTGCCAAGCACCGACGGCTTGTCGCCCGACATATCGAGTTGGGCCGTCGAGTTTACGGCGATGCCTTCATTGAGCACTTCATCAGAGGGATTGCCAAAAAAGTTGGTCTTATAGACCTGCATCTGGTTCTGGGTCAGCGTGCCGGTTTTATCGGTACAGATAACTGTAGTGGCACCCATGGTCTCGCAAGCGTGCATTTTGCGCACGAGATTGTTGGTTTTCAACATGCGACGCATAGAGTAGGCGAGCGAGAGGGTCACGGCCATCGGCAGGCCTTCGGGCACGGCAACGACAACGAGCGTGACGGCTATCATAATCGACTGGAGCGTGTAGGCACCAAAGTGAACCCAATCAAATTCGGGAACGCCGGTGAAATACATGATGAGACGGCCGACGATGATTGCAACAGCAAAGCCGTAGGAGATTTTGGTAATAAGGTCGCCGAGACCGTCGAGTTGCTCGTTGAGCGGGGTCTTGACGCTATCGTCAATCTGTGCAGCCTCAAAGACTTTGCCATTCTCGGTCTTATCGCCGACGGCAGTGACTTTCATCACGCCGTGACCTTCCATGATTTTGGTGCCGCGCATTGCGTGGTTGGTGGGGAAGGTGGCGTCTTTGTCAAACTCGGCCGGGTCGGTCGACTTGTGGCAGATTGGCTCGCCGGTCAAAGTCGACTCGTCGATATTGAGCGAAACAGCCTCAAGGAGTTGGCCGTCGGCAGGCACTTCCTCGCCGGTGTTAAGGATAACGATGTCGCCAACAACTACATCCTTCTTGGGAATCTGAATCGCGTTCCCGTTTCTGATAACCTGAACAGGCTCGTCGTCGTTAACCTGATTGAGAAGCGCAAATTCCTTGTCGGCTTTCAATTCAAAGACAAAAGCGAGGCCGGTTGCCAGAAGGATAGCAATAAAGATACCGATGGGCTCAAAGAAGACTTTAAAGTCGTCGCCAAGTCCCCAATATTCATAGCAAGAGATGCCAATAGAAATTACACCGGCAACTAACAGAATGATAATCAGTGGGTCGCTAAATTTCTCAAGGAATCGCATGAACAGCGATTCTTTCTCGGGCGGGGTCAAAATGTTGACCCCGTTCTTTTGGCGGCTCTCCAACACCTGGGCGTCGGTCAAGCCAGTGAATTTTTCATTCTTCATATCTGTTGAATTAATTAATTTGTTTAATTTCTATAATGGTTAATTGTTTTTTTCAAATTCTGCTTTAGAAATAGAAGAACCACTACTTCCATAGCCAGACGAAACAAAAAAATCCAACGAGCCTTGTGTATAGCCAAAACTATCACATTGCACTGAAAAAGAACCACCTTTTTTGTATAGGGTCTCGCCCCATCTCTCGGCCTTAGTTTTGCAATAAAAGGCCCCGCTTGCACCAAAATATATGGTGCGTGATGAATTAGGACTAATTGTCACAGTTTGGAAGAGACCTCCGGAGACTTTCATAACTTTGACAGTTAGGGTATAGCCTGAACGGTTGTTGATGGTGAGAGACGCATTTTCAGCTGAAGCGGTTGCCGGCATTAGCAGTGAAAAAACTGCAAAGACCAATGTGATGATGAAATTTTTCATACGATTACTTGATTTTGTTTTTTGACGTGACAAAATTACAACCGCTTTTTTTAACTCTTAATTTACCATAACGTTACAAAGGTAGCAATATTATTTGGTTAAAATAATGTTGCAACCTTGCAAGAGAACTATTTTATTTTGGCGAGTTCAGCAAACAATTGGGATTCGCCGGCGTCAACCCCCTTGGGTTGCTTATAACTTTTAATCTGGAAAGCGCTGGGGTTGGCCGAAATACTGTATATGCCGTTGCTGTCGCGATTAATCATAAAACGCTCAGAATCATATATCTTCTCGCTGTATTTTTTTATTGCTCGCTTAATGCCGCTAATCATCGGGCGTCTGATTTCAGGGTTGGTAATATCGGGGGCCGAATTTGAGTCGCCGCCAAAGGCTTCATAAATTCGTTTATACTTTTTTTGAAGCGCGGCCATGCGTCGATTGTGGGCATCAAGCTGCCGGGCGATAGTCGGGGGTTTAAAATTGATGCCCCCATTTTGAATTATTGTGCCATCTTCATTCTTTATAGCATTATGAATGGCCTCAAAGACAAAAAGCGTGTATAGAGCCTTCTCCTTGCGATGCAAAGTTGAAAGGACTACGTCAACCTCCGGGAACGATATTGTGCCGTGTATAAAATCAATCAGCAAATGACATGAAACGGCCTTCTGAAGTAACAGTATCTCGAAAATCTGACGATAGAATCCGTTATAGAGAAAACTTCCTTTCTCGTCCTTTTTATGGGAAATGATGATTCGGTCGCTACCGTTGTATTCAAGGAACGTGTCAACCATTTGCTGAACAATTTCCAAAACCTCGGGTGTCAACTCAACGCGAAGGAAGTTGGTGTAAATCCGGTCTTGTACGCGCGATTGCCCGATGCGCAGCATTAGAGCCGGCGCTGTATCGGCGAGTTCTTTAAATCCCAGTTTGTGATGCAGTTGCTCTACGCAGAAAGTGTCGGTCTTTAACAATTTGATTTTGGTCAACAGTCCGGCGATAGAGTCCTCGCTCAAAGTTGGCGACAGCATTGTCACGACCTCGTTGAGAAGTTGGCGCGGGGTGGTAATGTAATGATGGACGACCTGAGGAAGATAGACAAAATCTAAACCACATAATTTAAGTTCACGAGAAATGGCGCGCAGGTTGGTGCTGATGGCAAAGTTGATGTCCTTTGCATGGTGGGACTCGACATATAGCACCTGTCGCTCATCAAACCATGACTCTTGAATGACCGTCGAGATGACATCACAGTCGAGGCTATCGACACTCAGGCAGAAATGAAGCATGAGCATCAGCAGCGCCTCCTCTCGCGCGCAAAAACTATCGCTGACGGTCATATCCTCAAATATCCCCATTAATTCAACAACTTCGTCAGGCTTCATGGCTTTGATGACGGCGATGGCTTTGCTTAACGTCATGCCAAAGGCTTCTTTTTCATCATCGCGAGTGATTGCAAATCGGTTTTTCAACTCACGGTACAAGTCCATTTCGCGACTATCGATAACCTTATCGGCCTTGATAAGGTCAATCAGAACGCGAGTAACAGCAGCTCTTTCGATGGCTTTCATTTTTTTACTATTGAATTAGTTTAGATTGATAATTTTGACCTTGCTTGAGATAGGTCATTAAAAGGAACACACCAATAAACATAATTGGCAGAGCGATGAACATTCCCATCGGGTAGCCACAGAAAGTGTCATACAACCCGTGGAGAATGCTTGGCACGGCGATACACAAGAAATATAAAGCGTGACGATATAAAGGATAGAGTTTGGCAAAGCCAATGAAATAACCCGCTATGCCGGTCCAAACGGCGTGGATGAATGGCAGACTCGTTAATCGGGCTATATTCATGAAGAAAGATGATGTATAGTCATAGTTAATGTTGACCGACATCTGATATTGGACCCCCTCAAAAACGCCAAAGGCGATACCCGAAATCAATCCATAGAATACAAGCGTTTTAGGTTGCAACGGTTGTTTGGCCAGCCTATAGATAATAAGCAGGGGCAAGAGTTTCACAAATTCCTCGGTAAACCCTACACCCAATGTGTATCCCACAAGTTTTAAAAGAAAAGTCGTGTCAATTAAGGAGTAGAATGGGTTAAGATTTGGCAAACCCAAAATGTCCCATATCAGAAAAACAAAGCCTTGAGTACTAAAGAATACCAGTAAAGTAGTCTTTATTGAAACCTGGTCGGTTTTGAAGAAGTAGTAGAAAAACAGTCCCCAGATTGTCGAGAAATATAAGGCGACTGCATAGAAGACCATGAATCCACTTATCGGCAGAATCATTATAAGGCTGGGACCCAAGCCGATGAGAGCCAAAAGCAGCAGTCTTTTATCAGACAACCACTTTCGGCTTCTGAACAGGCTGAGCGGAATGATGAGTTCTGCCCCGATGGCTTTAAGTTGATCAACAAACGAGCCTTTATTGGCGACTTTTACCTTGACGTTATTAGACCTGAAAAAGTGGTCCACGGTGTTGCACTCTGAGGTCGATGCCTCTCGAGCCATGTCATGCTTCAGAATTTTGCCGCTTTGAACATACTGCGTTAAACTCTGAAGGTCGTATGGGCCATATTCTTTCCCATTCCTAATAATATAGTAGGACATTACAAATCGGCGAAGTTGGTTAATTCTTAACTAATTGCACGATGATGAGGCGGCCTCCGTTATCCTTGGATAGCAGAATCTTTCTTCCCTCGGTCAGGGGCACAAAGCCACCGACGGGTATCTGCTTGTTCTCGGTCTTATCCCATAGGTCGGGCAAGCGTCGGTTGATAAGAATCCATTGACCGTTGTGGAAATGAAAATCGCCGGCGGGTTTCTTGTCTTCGGGCTTAGTCTTCTCGTTGGCCACGATGAAACGGTTGACGTGCCACATGTAGAGGGTCTGCTTGTCATAAACCATCAACCGACTGTTCTCGGGAATGAAATGGCCGTCATTCTTGGGAGAATAGTAAAAGTTCAAGACGGGAAGTTGGCCGTGATATTCGGTGCCGCAGAAAGGGCAGCGGGGCTTGGTGGTGTTGTCAAATACAAACCATTTTGCTTCGCAATTGGGGTTCTGACAGGGTTGCATCAGGTCGGTCGTCTTTACGAGCGCCTGTTCCCACTCGTCGGCCGTGGGGCGCAGCGAGGGATTGTGTAAAGCCGTTATGAAAGCACGGTCAAAAAGGTCCTTCAGGTAAGGTCCACAAATGGTATAGGGCAGGCGTGCCGGGTCGGCATACGGTAGTTCGGCCTTGGTGAGATCTCCCGGCTTGACGCGATTTGATTTATCGGAGGGGTGCTCGATGAAAAGAGCCTTTTCTCCCATCGAGAGCGCTTCGTCGCGTCGTTCGTCGTTGACGTCGTGAACCTTACTGCCGCGCAGTGGGTGGCGATACAGCAGGTTCATATATATCATGACGGCGAGAGCGTGAAGGTCGGTGGCACGACAAGGTAACTTTTTATTTGGGTCACCAACCTTTAGCGCTTGAGTTTGAAGAACCTCGGGCGCGATAAAGTCGGGCGTGCCAACGACCTCGGGCGGGTATTTGCCGGGGACAACAAGCGTGTCACAGTCAATGATGCAAGCGCTCCCGGTCGCCGGGTCGACCAATACATTGTTGTATGACAAATCAGAGTGGGCCAGACCGGCGGCGTGAAGTCTTTTTACCGCGCGTGCTATCTTGATAAGCATGTGATAATGGCTTAGCCAAGTTCCTTTATCTTGGGGACGAAGGAATCGACCTCTTAACTTAGCCGAAGTAAACCACTTGCCGTTCTTTTCCTTCCCTTTAAAATTGCCGTCGGCAAAGAAGAACTTGGATTGATAGGCCGGGCAGACAAGCCCCATTTTACCGTTCCAATCAACCATCTTATAGGGCCAGCAGAAAAGGTTTTTCCAATATTCGCCTCCTTCTTGATTGAAAATTTTTTCATAGTAGAGGCCAACGATATTGTTTAATCGGTCCTTGGCATTGGCATCAATTTTATTCCTAAAAAAGAGAACGACCTCTTTTTTACCTACACACCAATACATATCCTTCATGCCGCCCGAAGCAGAAATTTCATTGAAAAATTCTACTGTCGAGCCGTCGGTTGCAGTGAGTTTAATTATATCAGGCATAGTAATAATTTTAATAGAGAATTGCTATAGTTCGGTCATCATGGTTTCCGGGGCTCCAGAAATCGAGCCAGTCCAGAAGCTGATACTGCGATTGCACGTTGTCATCAGTAAACTCAACTTCTTTAGAGAGATTTTGCCACAATTCATCCCATTTCTCGACCCGGGCGAGATTGGCGTCGGTTTCAAACATCGGGTCGCTGACGCCATCGGTCATCAACATGAGAGCGGTGAAGTCGGGGACGATGGTCATTTTGATGCGGGTTCTATCCTTGAAGATAGATTCCATCGTGACAAAACGAGTTTGGCCGGCATATTCACCTCCGTCGGGCTCGTTGAGCAACTTGACCTCGTGGGTCTCCTTGTTGTAGAGACCAATTGCACCGTCGCCAACTCCAAACGATGCAACAAACCATCCGAAATCAAATTTGCGACAGATGGCAACGAGTAGGGTAGTGGAGAAATCCTTGATAACGACCGTCTGACACTGCTCAACGCGCTCGGCAATAGCTTTATGGGCCTCGGTTGCGCCCTTGAACAGCACCTCGTGAATCTTCGCTACCACAGGCTTTAAGCTTTCCTGTGACTTGTCTGACTCATATATCTTGATAAGTTCCTCAAAGGCCTCCCCGTCCTCTACAAGTTTCTTTTTGATATAACGTTCAATAGTTTGGCAGGCTATTCTGGAGCCTTCGCGAGAATATTTTGCCGAGCCGGCACCGTCGGCAACGGCCAGGATATACCATCCGCTTGTTGAGTCAAAACTTACCGCGAAATCGTCGTCGCGAGGCTTGGCTTCCTGGGCGTGACTGCGACCGCGTTTGCTTGCAGCAACGATATCCTTCTGGGGAACCCCTTCAAATGTCGGAACCGTCACATAACGGCAGTCGGTATCATCTTTGGGGAACTCGATATTAGCCGGGACGGGCTTGCTGACCCATAGGTCACGCGGGTCGGGATTGACGGCGATTCTAAAATTGCGCACAAGCAACTTGTCGCCCGGTTGCCAGCCATATAGTTTTATGCACAGCGAGAACTCAAAGTCCCTCGCCTCGGTGGGGGTGCCGAGCAGCGTTATCTCTCCTTTTTCAAAATCGATGTTGGCGGCGAGTCCGGTAGGCTCCAGATTTTCTATCCATGCGTCTTGATATCTTGACATATCAAGAGCTATTGTCTTGTTATACGGTTCCCCTTTCTTGCCGTTGGGAAACGTAAGAGAAAGCCCGTTGAGATAGTTTTGTTCTATAATGTATGCGTCCATTCTTTCTTGTTCAAAGCGTTTCCAGTCTTGAATAATTTGCCACTGTTGAAATTGTTTAATTTGTTGAAAAGTTGGATTGATTCCCTCCTGTTTCAGGATCTTCTCAATTTCAAGCAAAGAGTTTTGAGCGCGTCTTTGCTTTGCGAGATCTCTCAGTTCTTTTTTCATAATTAACCGCGTGTTCTTGAAATATCGATACCACCCTCGGCAGTGCCCAACATTCCTTCCAGGCCACACCAAGGACATTTGTTTACAGGGCTTTCGCCAACACAAAAGACGTTACCACATTCACAGGTAACAAGGCCATACTGGTTCCCGCAACAGGGGCACGTCGGCGCGCCAACAAGTTCCATCGAGTTGATTTTGCGATTGGAGCTTTTGCCTTCAGATAGCGACTTGTATGCCTGCTCGTCAATAGGATAGGCGCCAACGAGTTTGAAATCCATCGGGCTAAACATTTCCAGGCCCTTCATGTTGTGGAGGCGCTTGGCATATTTGATGAGATACATCTTGCCGGTCGATTGACATTTGCCGGCAAGGACCGCAAAGTTCTCGTCGACCTTCTCCGGCCGGTTCGGGTCGACCTTCTCCAGATTGATGCCGTCAATAGGGGCGAGTTTTACCTCATCCTCGTGGAAGTCGCCAATAGACTGGCTTGTAGTTCTGATAGATGCTGTTATCCACTGGAAGAAGTGTTTGTAGGATTGCTTATCGGTAGGATTGAAGCGAATAATCTGGTCTGTTAGTTGACCAAACAGTTGAGGGTCAATATTATCACCGATAGATATCACGACGATTTGATTCCTACTGCGATACTTTTCATTCCATCGATTGATAGCCTTTGTCGGGTCATCGGTCGGGGTCCCGTCGGTGAACAAGAAGACGATTGGTTTCCAATCCCCCTTGCGCTTGTGGGTGGTCCTAACGATGTTTTTATCAATATCTTGCATCAAGTAGTCAAGGGCTACGCCGAGCGACGTGCCGCTGCCGATAGGAATTGTCGGGGGATAGAATTTGTAAAGTTCAGACAGGGGTGTCAGAGTTTGCGCCTTGCCGGCGTAGGCGATAACCGATACCCATGCAGTTTCAAGAGCATACGGGTCGCTGCGCAGTTCCTGAATGATGTCACGCATGCCATTTTGGACCTGCTCGATTGGCTCGCCAATCATAGACTCTGAAACATCCAGAACAAAATATATTGGAAGTCTTCTCATTGTAATATTTTGGTTTAAATTTTTCTTGTTAGTTGCACGTTGAGGCAGGTTGCTTTTCTTTTGTTGCAGCCTGACGCTCGCTTAGGCTTTCGCGGGTTGAATTATTGGTCCGGGTGAAAGATAGACTTCACCGGGACCGGTTATTCTGAGCATACTCAAACCTTCGCCACCTATAAGGTTGCCGAGAGACCAGTTGGAACTCAGTTGCGATTCATAGATATTGCGAAGCGCTATAATATGGTTCTCGTCAACCTCGATTGATTCGCCGGGATTTAACGGTATTTGGATAGGAGTATCGATGGTGTCAAGGAAGACAGTTGAATTGCCCGATATTTTTTGCAGAAACACCCCCATTCCGCCGGTCAATCCTTTAATCGATAGTTTTGTGGAGACATTGACCTTATTGTTGGAAGCGACATAGACGCCTCGGTTGCAGATTAACGTTTCGCCTTGAATCTTAATGGGGAGCAGTCCACATTGGCTTCCTATCACCAACTTCCGGGGGTAGGGGCTATTATTGAAAAGGCGCAGGATGAACAGAGACTCACCCGAAATTTTAGCGCCAATCAATCGACCAAGCCCCATGCCATTTAGGCTAATTTCTTTTTCAATCCCCGATTCAAAGTAAATCAGAGACCCTTTCTCGGCATAGAACTCCTCGCCCGGCGAGAGCGTGACTTCAAGCCGCTGAACAAAACTTCCAATAATTTTACAATTCATAGGACAATACTTTTAACTCATTGTTCATTTTGTAACATCACAAAGTGATGTCCCTACAATCGACAGGTTAAG
>JAFLTK010000042.1 GCA_022511505.1 Muribaculaceae bacterium | reverse complement strand
AATGAATACATGCTCTCGATGCTTTCCAAAATTAAATTTTGATGCGGTTGCCCTGAGTTAATAGATGGAAGATAGTAATGAGTAGAGACAACCTTTAGCTACCAAACGCTGGGTAGCCAACGTCGTGATGAGGAGTTGGAGCTCCTCGTCACGGGCGTGGGCGGATGGTATTGCGGAGCGATGTTAATTTCTATAACCCTGTACAAGCGCCAAGCGCACAGTGCAGGGTGGACAACACCCACTGAAAATCATCCTGGAGTGACGAGATTTCACCCCGCGAAGTGGTCATTTTTAACCGGGCGCACCCTCTATGATATTCCCATTTCGCCCAAAAAAGTTGAGATTTTGTAGGTAAATGGCAAAATAAAACTTGAGATTTTGTAGGTTTTTCTCCAAATAAATTTTGTGGAAATTTACTAATGGCTTATAATCAGTTAGTTACATGAATTACACCATCTTCTGGATTTATCTATGGCTGAAATGCCAACTTGGGGCGGTTTTTGTTGACATTGTTTTTTATATTTTTAAGTTTAAAATTAAAAAAATCTTTCTTTTAACTATAACAATAATGGATGTTGAAAATCGTAATAACTTTTTGGCCTCTTTCTTGCATTTGTGACTTGTTGAACAATAGGTTATCCAAACTTACAACTTATTAACACCATAAAATGCTGATTCATCGGTGATAACCAACTTTATCAACATAGTGTTAATAACCGCCGGCGTTGAAAAGTTCAATAACTTTTATCGTTGAAAACTGCCTGTTTTGACTGTGAAAACTTCTTTAAATCTCTATAATAACTTATTTGGAAAAACCGTGCCGACGATTATACACGCTTGACTATCAAACTTCCAAATTTATTTATTAAAACCTGTTGAAAACTTTTCTACCGTTTTCAACACTTTATTAACACCACCTTTCAACATCCTCCTCTTAATATATTTCACCCGGAAAGAAACCATCACGCATAGTTTCTCTCCGGGTGAAATGAATTAGTCTAATATCTATTCTCTATAGGACGCCTTGCTCGACGAGAGTGGCGACGCGCTCTACGATGGCGTCTTTCGAGTCTTTGGAGGGGTTGTAGGTGGTCTTGAGGTTGACTCCAAAAAAGCGGCCGAAGGTCTGCCAGAAACCGGCGCGGAACGACCCGAGGAATGCTTTCAGGATGCTGTAACTTGACTGGTTGGTCTCGCGGTTTATCAGTTTGATAAGCATCTGTGCCTGGCCCTTGGTGAATTTCTTCAACTGTGGCTTATATTGCTCAAAAACAGCGCCTTCCATCTTTTTCAGATGGTCCTCGCGCTCTTTCTGGGTGGGTAGTGTCTCGATATACTCGTAGGTCTCGGTCAGCGTCTCGCAGATGAGTTTGGCGTAGGGTAGCGCACGCTTGACGTCGCGAACCGTGCGCCAATAGAATTCCTCCTCTTTCTTGTTTTTGAACTTCATCGGCGGGTAGACTACTATCTCGTTGAGCACAAGCATCATAACCTCCTCACCGTCGACTTCGGTCCAGTAATAGCCCGCGTAGGTTTTCTTCATGCCATTACCAACCTCGGCCACTACCGGGGTTGTCTCGGCGGTTGCCGGCACGGGTGTCACCGCGCCGAGCAGCGTCATTGTCGCTATTATTGAACAGAGTCGTTTCTTCATATATATAAATAACGTATGGCGAGGCAAAAAGATTGCCCGGTGTCAAGACTGAGTGGCAACTTCGCGCTCAACCGGCGGATAATCAACGGTATAGTGGAGGCCGCGCGACTCGTGGCGCTCCTTGGCCTGACGCATGATGAGGTAGCCGACGTTGATGATGTTGCGCAGCTCGCAGATTTCGCGCGACGCTTTTGAGCGCTTAAACAGCCGCTCGGTCTCCTCATAGAGGATGTCGAGGCGGTTCCAGGCGCGGTCGAGGCGAAGGTTGGAGCGAACGATGCCGACGTAGGCGCTCATAATCTGCCCTACTTCCTTGATGCTCTGGGTGATAAGTACCATTTCCTCGGGGTGGGACGTGCCCTCGTCGTTCCACGTCGGGACGTCGTTGCGCCAGCTGATGTGGCCAACCTCGTCGACGGCGTGGACGGCGGCAGCGTCGGCATAGACGACGGCCTCAATTAATGAGTTGGATGCCAAGCGGTTACCGCCGTGCAGACCGGTGCACGAGCATTCGCCGACGGCATAGAGGTGTTTAATGGATGACTCGCCGTTGGTGTCGACCTTGATGCCGCCACAGAGGTAGTGGGCCGCCGGAGCGACGGGGATATAGTCGCGAGTGATGTCGATGCCCAGCGACAGGCATTTGGCATAGATGTTGGGGAAGTGGCGGCGCGTCTCCTCGGGGTCCTTGTGGGTGACGTCGAGATAGACGTGGTCGTCGCCGTGGAGCTTCATCTCACTGTCGATGGCGCGGGCAACGATGTCGCGCGGGGCCAGTGACAGGCGCGGGTCATAGCGGTGCATAAACTCCTCGCCGCGCAGGTTGCGCAGGACGGCGCCATAGCCGCGCATCGCCTCGGTTATCAAGAACGACGGGCGGTCGCCGGGATGATAGAGCGCCGTGGGGTGGAACTGGATGAACTCCATGTCTTTGACAGTGCCCTTGGCGCGATAGACCATCGCGATGCCGTCGCCGGTGGCAACGAGCGGGTTGGTGGTCGTCGTGTAGACCGCGCCACAGCCGCCGGTGGCCATCAGCGTCACCTTTGACAGGAAGGTGTCGACGCTGCCGTCGGGCGTTAGGATGTAGGCGCCATAGCAGGTGATGTCGGGCGTGCGGCGCGTAACGCGTTTGCCAAGGTGGTGTTGAGTGATGATTTCGATGGCAAAGTGATTTTCAAACACGTCGATGCCCGGGTTGCGCTTGACGGCCTCGATGAGGCTCTGCTGGATTTCATAGCCGGTGTTGTCGGCGTGGTGAAGAATGCGGAACTCGCTGTGACCGCCCTCGCGGTGCAGGTCAAAGTCGCCATTCTCGTTGCGGTCAAAGTCAACGCCCCATTTTATGAGTTCCGCTATCTGGGCCGGCGCGTTGGTGACTACTTTCTTAACTGCCTCAGGGTCGCTCAGATAGTCGCCCGCAATCATCGTGTCCTCGATGTGCTTGTCAAAGTTGTCGACCTCGAGGTTGGTGACCGACGCTACGCCGCCCTGGGCAAGCGCGGTGTTGGCCTCGTCGAGAGTGGTTTTGCACACGAGCGCAACCGTCCCGTGGCCTGCAACTTTGAGGGCAAAACTCATGCCGGCGATACCCGACCCTATAACTAAGAAATCATATTTGCGTGTCATAACTGTAAACTGTATCTTGCCGGGAGAGAGGGAGTTAATGTTTATGCTTTGCGTTGGAAACGGTAGAGAATCGAGGCGTGCCCCTTATCGGGGTTGAAGTGGCAGACTTCGACGAGGCGGTCGCCAAACGGCGGCGCGAGGGTAAACAGCGCCGTGGTGTCGTCGCTCAGCGCCAAGTCGAGTTCAAAGAGGTCCCAGCGCCCGAAGTTGCCAACCGGCTTCATTCCCTTGATAATATCAATCTTACCCTCGGCGGTGTCGCGATACCCAAGGATGTGGCTCTCGCCGGGAAACGACAGAATGTTGACCTGAAACAGGTGGCCGATGTGCTCGCGCGAGTTGACCGGGTGGCCATACCCGCGATATTTCACCGGCAGCAATACCGATGCCCCAAAACTGTGGTCAATGACATTATGACCCTCGGTTGTGGTTATTTCGAGGCGGAAAAGTTCCAGAATGTCGGGACGCGACTTGACAATGTCGGCGCCGCCGGGGCCAAACACTCGTCGCGCTATAAAATAAGGTATCAGCGAGCAAAGCTTGACGTCGACCATGCGCTCAAGGACCTGGGGCACAAACGTGTCGCCCCAGTCAAGGTAACTCTTGGCAAGCCGGTGGGCAAACGTCGACTTAAACTGCTCGTCGACAGCGCCGTCGGGTCCTATATCGTCCGGCAAGTCGCGACTGTTGTCTTCCGGGTCAACCCCGGCCATCTGTGGGTCAACCGTGAAACTGTCATAGTCCGGTCGTCCCGTGACGCGGTCGATTATTTTCTTGAAAAATTTCATGCTAATAGCCATCTTTGACTGCAAAAATACAAAGAATTACCGGCACGACCACAATTCTACAAAAAATTTGCTGAAAATATCGCAATTTTATATTACATTTGTGAAAATTAATCAACCAACATCAACAATGACATCACAATATAAACGCATCCTGTTGAAACTCAGCGGCGAGTCGCTGATGGGCGAGCAGGGATATGGTATTGATACAAAGCGACTTGGCGAATATGCCGAGCAAATCAAGGAGATAGCCGCCGGCGGCGTGCAGGTGGCCATCGTCATTGGCGGCGGCAACATCTTCCGCGGCCTCCAGGGAGCAACCCGCGGCTTTGACCGCGTCAAGGGCGACCAGATGGGCATGCTTGCCACCGTCATCAACTCCCTCGCTCTCCAGAGTGCCCTCGAGGCTATCGGCCAGAGCGCAAAGGTGTTCACCGCCCTCAATATGTACCCCATAGGCGACTATTACAGCAACCGCGAGGCAATCGCCGCCCTCGAGCGCGGAACCGTAGCCATCATTGCCGGCGGAACCGGCAACCCCTATTTCACCACCGACACCGGCAGCGCCCTCCGCGGCATCGAGGTCAAAGCCGACGTAATGCTCAAAGGAACCCGCGTTGACGGAATATACACTGCCGACCCCGAGAAAGACCCAAATGCCGTCAAGTTTGACTCAATCACCTACGACGAAATCTACAACCGCAGCCTCCGCGTCATGGACCTCACCGCCACCGCCCTCTGCAAGGAAAACAACCTACCCATCATCGTCTTTGACATGGACACCCCCGGTAACCTTGCTCGAGTCATCGCCGGCGAAAAAATCGGAACCCTCGTCTACTAACATCAACAACAGTAACAACATCAACAACTCCCGCCTTGCTCAGTTAAAGTTCTAAGAGATTGGACGATACAATAAACTTTAAACTCTAAACTTTAAGTTGAGCCTGCGAAACTTAAATAATTAAACTACCATGGAAGTTAAAGACTACATCAATCCCGCCGAAGAGAAAATGCAGATGGCCGTTGCCTATCTCGACGAGTCTCTTGCCCACATCCGCGCCGGCAAGGCAAACCCCAAGATTATCGACGGCATTAAAGTGATGTATTATGGCAGCGCCGCCCCCATCTCCAACGTTGCCAACATCTCGGTCCCCGATGCTCGTACAATCGTCATCACCCCCTGGGAAAAATCGATGTTCAAGGAAATCGAGAAAGCCATCATCAACAGCGACCTCGGTATCACCCCCGAGAACAACGGCGAGGTTATCCGCCTCTCCATTCCCCCGTTGACCCAAGAGCGTCGCACCCAACTCGTTAAGCAATCAAAGGCCGAGGCCGAGAACGCCAAAATCTCAGTGCGCAACGCCCGCCGCGACGCCATCGACGGACTCAAGAAAGCCGTCAAGCAAGGCATGCCCGAGGATGTAGAGAAAGATGCCGAAGGCTCGGTCCAGAAACTCCACGACAAATACCTCAAGAAAATCGACGAACTTTTCGCCGCAAAAGAAAAAGAAATCATGACCGTCTAACCCCCGGTCAATCAACCGTTTACAGATAAGACTCTATAAAATTATAGGGTCCAAACGATATAGCCACGGGATGCAAGATTTCGCGTCCCCGTGGCTACATATTGTGTTCAATCATTCCGGCAATTGTCTTAGGCCGTCGCTCTTGCTATTGATTTTTGTTGGTCATGGACGGGTGTGAGTCCGAAGGGCGAAAAGAATCTAATCTCTTGCCGGGCAGAAAAGGGTTACTTTTTGACCGTCGATTTTGGCGAAAACATTTCGGTTGTTGCCCGACACGGGGTGGCTGTAGTCAAACGTCATCCCGATGTTCTTTTTCCACGACGAGCGTTTCAGCGACTTGACAAAATCCTCAACCCCCTTCGGCTCCTTGAAATTTATCTCGCAGTGGGCTTTAGGCGTGTCCACAACCGCTTCAACCGTCGTCCCATTGCGCTCGGCCTTGAGCGAGGTGCCTCCGCCTTTATTTTTGGCAGTCGTGACGGTGAAACCAATTTCGGTCAGCATCTGCTTCATTTCCCGGGAGTTACGCAGTCCAACGCCACCGTCTTCCATCCCGACGAGCGAATATTGGGTCAGCGGAAACTCTGAGCCGGCCATCTTGGCAGCCTCTACGCTTCGGTCATGTTTATCGCGTTCAGATTTGCCGCCATACCGAGAAGTCCATTTATTGCCTTTAGCGGGTTCTTCAGGAACCGGAACTTCCAAGTCCTCTGTATTCAACAAACTGTCGACCTCCTCTGTGCTCTCATCATCGTCGTTTTCGGTCTCATTGGTTAGTTCGATTACCTTAACATTCTGGTCCTCAATGACTTTATTGGAACAAGAACCCATAGCCACGGCAAACAAACAACCCGCCACGGCAATGGGCAACAATCCTCTGAACTGATATCGTTTCATTTTCACAGTATTATTCAAACGTTAAGCAGTGCAAAAATAAATAAAAATCTATAAACAAGAGTAATCTTTAAAAACTTTTCTGAATGAGGATTGTGGATTGGTTAGTTAAGGAGCGGGCGGCATGGTGGCTTGGAGGAAGGCGGCAGCGGCGGTGACGGTTGGCGTGAACCAGCGGTCAAAGAACCAGAAGGGATGGACCTCGCTGTCGAGGCTGATGACTGCTACGGGCAGACCGCGGCGATGGTACTCGGAAACGAGGTCGTCTCGGCCGTCATGATAGCGTGGCAACCGCGAGTTGATGAAGCAAACCGGGGCGCTGTCGTCGGTTATCCACAGGAGCGACGAGGCTTCGCGCCAGTTCTCGGGGGCCTCGTCGGGCAGGCCGCCAAGCCACTGAGCATTAACCGGTTTCGTTCCCTTTTTGGCCACGCGCTCGGCAACGTCGGCAAGGTTGTAGTCAGATACAAACGTGACAATCCCGTCGATATTGACAACGGCCTGAACGCGGGCATCAGCCGGGTCGACGTCAGCCGGGCAGTGGCGTCGCGAGCCGTTGGTGACGCCGGTCAGGGCGGCAAGTTGTCCGCCGGCCGAGCAACCGCTGATGGCAACCCGCTCGGGGTCGACGCCCAACTCGGCGGCATGGGCACGAACCCACGACACGGCGCGCTTGACATCGTGCAACCCTGCCGGATAGGGTGCTTCGGGCGTCAACCGATATTCCACCGGGATTGTCACAAATCCCTGTGCCGCAAGCGCTTGGGCGAGCGGTCGCTGGAGGCTGCGGTCGCCCGAGTTCCATCCGCCGCCATGCACCATCAGCACCGCCGGCAGCACACTGTCGGTCGCCGGGCGGTAGATGTCGACCTTGAGCGCGCGGTCGCCGCCGGGACGGTAGTAGACCACGTCCTCGCGGACGGTCAGCCCCTCGGTCATCGTCGGGGGAACAACCTTGACGTCGGGATAGACTTTCCGGACCTTGACGGCCGTCGAGTGGACGGTAAAGGACGTGTCGCGGGGGACGCCGTCGATTTCAACCGTGGCCGCGCGAGCGGTACCGGCCATCGCCATCAAGGCGATGACACCGGCAAAGATTCTTTTCATCGCAAGTCGCTGATTTAGAGCGCGGCGCGGATAGCGTCAACCATGCGGGCATACTCCTCGTCACTCAAATAAACCTTGCCCGGGTTCATCTGGAACGTGCCGCCATAGTCGGGACCGTCGACATACTTGGGCGCGAGGTGGAAATGCAAGTGCGACAACTTGTCGGAATAGGCGCCATAGTTGATTTTCTCGGGGTTGAACACCGCCTGCATCGCGCGAGTAACGCGGGCAACGTCGGCCATAAAGTCAGCCAACTCGCTATCACTCAACTCGTTGAGGTCATTTACGTGACCATTGTAGGCAACGAGGCAGCGACCGTGGTAGGTCTGCTCCTTAAACAAGAATGCGCGAGACACCTTCAACGGCGCAATTTCAATCATCAGCGACTTAAGTGTGTCATTATTAGTGCAATACAAGCACTCTTTCGGGTCAGAATACATAGTTTTTGATTTAAAGTTTCTCAAAGTTACACATAATTACTCAAACCACCAACACTCCTCTTAAAATTTCAAAGTCAAGGCCATGGATGTTTCTAAACCCTTAAGTGCAAAAAGGATGCGCCGGCCTTCTTTGATTTCTATTACCCAATCAAGACTCCTGAGATATTTTTTCATTCGAGAATCACTCCAGTCTGAACCAAGTAGTTTAATGATTTAGGGATTGAGGGTGGTGTAGACGGCACGGCCGAGGGATTGGGCCGAGTCGTCTTCCTCGATGCGCCAGTACATGGCGCCGGCGAGGCCGCGGTCGGCAGCATAGCGGCATTTCATGGCGAGGGAGCGGGGGTTGTCGTAGGTCAGTATCATCTCGCCGGCGGCGTCGGCAATCCAGGGGACCATGGCGACGGAGTCAAAGCGCTCGGTGGCGCCATCGGGCAGCGTTATGTCGCGCCACTCGACAAAACTGTTGAACGGCCCGGCGCCACGCCCATAGAAAGGCACGCCGAGGATGATTTTCTCGGGCGGCACGCCGGCGTCGAGAAAGCGCGAGATGCTGCCGTCGGTCTCTATCCACGCCACGTGCTCCGACGGGTAAAGTGCCGAATGATGGGACGGCGGAGTGCCCATGTCATAGCACATGACGTTAAACTGGTCGACCCACCGCGCCATCTCGGGCAGGTCAACGCCATACCCCGAACCGGCACACGCGATGGTGATGCGCTTGTCTGGTCCGAGCGCACGGCGCAGGTCGGCCAGCAGCTTGACGTAGTTGGCGACATCCTCTTTCTCGCTCAGTGCCCCCTCGCCGCGCCCGGGGTATTCCCAGTCGATGTCAATCCCGTCGAGGTTGAACTCGTTGATGATGTCGACACAGCGGTCGACCACAATCGCCCGCAGCGAGTCAGAGCGCATTGCCCGCGACAGCGTCGACGGGCTGCCGCCAAACGATACCATCACCTCGAGACCCTCGTCGCGCGATTTAAGCGACGAGGCATATCTCAGTCGCGAGGGATTGAGCACCGTGACGTCGGTCAGCGTCGTGTTCAGGTAGACGTGGGAATAGATAAGACGGTTGATGTAACACGTTGGCACAGAGTCGGTAGCACTATGCGCCATGTAGGCGCATACTATCTTTTCATTCTCAGGGCGTGCACCCGTTGCGGCCGTCGCAAAGCATCCCGTCAACACTGCGGCAATCAGCACCGCCGGCAATAGTTGTTTCATAATTGTGTATTATTGTTTCTTTCGCAAAAATAACAAAAAAATCCAATCCCTCCAACAAGACGCCTGCCATTCCCGAAAAATCTCGTCAAAGTCGCCCCAAAGCATTGATATACAGCGTATGCCGTCCCACGGCACACGCTGTAATGAGAATCAACTTAATAATTCAAAAATCAAGTTCCAAAGGTTTGTCTTTGCTATTGTTTTCCCATGCATCCATAA
>JAFLTK010000041.1 GCA_022511505.1 Muribaculaceae bacterium | reverse complement strand
ACAATCGGCATGCGCTCTTTCCTTCGCACAAGCGATGACACAAAATTGACCGTCGAATATCACAACACGCGCGAATATCGACGTGGCGGTGACCAACTCGACCAACCGCCTCATCTTGCTATGGTTGCCGAACAGGTCGACCACGATATAAACGCAGGTGAAGCTACCTACGACTGGTGGCTGCGTGACCGCAAAGACCATCTGTCTTTTTTTGCCGCTCTGCAAAACACGGCGCGAAAAAGTTATTATGGCTCGAATATGGATCCTGACGCTTATGGGCGTACCAACGATATTGTCGTTACAACAGGGACGCAATGGACTCATCAGATTTCAAAGTTTTGGTTTATGCCTGCTGAATTGGTCGCTGGTTTTGAATATTCGTTTAACCGCCTCCATGACGTAACAATCGGTTACGGTCATGACATTCTGCAGAAAGTCAATATTTACAGCGGCTATCTTCAGAACGAATGGAAAAACGACACATGGGGATTTCTTGTAGGCGCTCGTCTTGACAAACATACTCTTATTCATAATCCCATCGTGTCTCCTCGCGCCAATATCCGTTACAATCCACGCAGAGACGTAAACTTCCGACTTTCATACTCGACCGGGTTCCGCTCACCTCAGGCATACGACGAAGATTTCCACGTGGCTATTGTCGGTGGCGAGCGTGTGGTAACCGTATTGGATCCAAATCTCAAACAGGAAAGTTCGCAGAGTTTCAGCGTGTCAGCCGACCTTTATCCTACTTTTGGAAGTGTTCAGACTAATTTTTTGATTGAGGGATTTTTTACCGACCTTCGGGATGTTTTCGCGTTGCGACAGCTTGACGGACTGGACGAAAACGGCAATGCGGTACTCGAACGATATAACGGTTCGGGTGCCCGTGTGATGGGCATTAACCTTGAAGCCAAAGCTTTCTTCTCAAGTCATTTCGACGTGCAGGGAGGCGTGACCTTTCAACAAAGCCGATACAAGAAACCCGAATATTGGAGCGATGACCCCGATGTAGCGCCGGTAAAAAAGATGTTCCGCACTCCCGACATTTACGGATATTTCACCGCCAACTGGGAAATAACCCACTCGCTCAAAGCGACATTAAACGGCACCGCCACCGGCCCTATGCTTGTTCAGCATCTCGTCGGGTCCGGAACAGACGTCGATGTGGCAGTGAAAACACAATCGTTTTTCGACGCTTCATTCAAGCTGACTTATACTTTGAATTTATATAAGTCTCTAAACCTTAATATTTCGGGAGGAATTAGCAATATCTTAAACTCCTACCAAAAAGATTTTGACAAGGGCGACCAGCGCGACTCCGGGTATATCTACGGCCCGACTTTACCTCGCTCTCTGGATTTTACAATACAATTAAGTTTATAATGATACTTCATTGGGAACACGGGGCCTACGTTATGTAATAATCCTTATCACTTTCACCACGATACGTTTCAACGCCAACTTTACCGGCCGGCGCAACGGTTAGTTTGAGCGGAGGTCTTTTGGGAACATGCGCCATGTTTTGAAGCGGTCGCCGAGGGCGTTGACCGTGCGGTGCCAGTAGGTGTTTTCGCGGTCGGTCAGTAGCATCGTCGGGGTGCCGACATCGGCCGGATTGACAACGGCCCAAACGTTTTTGGAGATTTCGTCGTCAAGTTGCCCGGCGCTCCATCCGCTGTAGCCGACAAAGAAGCGGACGTGGCCCTCAAGCGGATAGCCGGAGTTTATATAGTCAATGACGTCGGTAAAGTCGCCGCCGACATAGATACCGGTGTCGTTGATTTGCCGGGAGTTACTTATGACGTCGCCAAGGGTGTGCAAGAAAAACAGTCGGTCGAGACCAAGCGGACCGCCACAGAACACGTCGATTGGCTCCTCTCGCTCAATGCCCCCTATGAGCGATTGCAGCGAGTTGTCGCTGTCGATGTTTAGCACTACCCCCATCGACTCGTTTTCAGCACCGTCGCCTTCAACCATCATGACGACGGCGTGGTTGAAATATGGCTCGCGCAAAAATGGCTCGGCAATCAGCAATTTCCCGGGACCGGGAGCCGCCTGATTGCCCATTTCGATATTAAAAAGGTGGTCGCTCAGTTTCATAAGTCAAGATTTTGGAGAATAAAAGCATCAATGAAATTATCGCCGCATCTAATCCATGAGCGCAACGTTCCCGAGACCTCAAATCCCCGGCTCTCGAACAGTCGCATGCTCGGGAAGTTTGTCACGGCGATGATACACCAAAGCGAGACAAAGCCGAGGCGGTCGCGGCACAGCCTCTTTATAGCGTCGATTGCTGCCGAGGCAAACCCGCGTCGTCGATATGCCGGGTCAACAAAGATACCGACGGCGGCTCTCGCATGTTGCGGTTCGAAGTCATATAGGTCAATCGTTCCGACCGCGGTGTCGGTAGCCGCGTCAACAATCATCAGGCGCAACTGGCGGTCGCGGAAAATGTCGGCCGAATAGGCGCGGATATACTCGTCGAGTTGAAAGCGCGACAGCGGGGCAATAGTGTTGCCGAGCGGCCACACCGACGGGTCGTTCTCCCAGCGATACACCGAGTCGAGGTCGCTCGGCTCGAGGGCTCGAAGTGTAATATGCGGAGTATCAATTGGTTCCAAAGGGAGTGCGGTTTAACAGTGACCGGCCGAGTGTAATCTCGTCGGTGTACTCGATTTCGTTGCCTACGGCGACGCCGCGTGCAAGTTGGCTAATGTTGACATCATAGTCGCGAAGGCGGCGATAGATATAGTAGGCCGTGGTCTCGCCGTCCATAGTGGGGCTCAGGGCGATGATGACCTCTTTGATACCCCCGGCGGCAACGCGGGCCACGAGCGAGTCAATCTCGAGCATATCGGGCCCTATGCCGTCGACCGGCGATACCAGTCCGCCAAGAACGTGGTAAAGCCCGGTAAACTGGCGCGTGTTTTCAAACGACATCACATCTTTCACATTCTCAACCACACAGATGACCGAAGTGTCGCGTCCGGCGTCGGCACATACCTGACACAACTCGGTCTCGGATATGTTGTGACACAGCCGGCAATACTTGATACCACGCCGCAAGTCGATAATGGCTTGACCGAGCGCCACACCCTCGCCAATGTCGCGCCTCAAAATGTGCAACGCCAACCGCAGGGCCGTTTTACGCCCCACGCCCGGAAGCCGACTCAACTCATTTACAGCGTTTTCAAGCAGGTTGGATGCAAATTCGCTACTCATATCTACGGTTTAGGAATTTCAAAGTTAGCAAAAATTTTCCAATCCACCAAATCTGCGACCGGGCGGCGACAAAAAATGGCGACAAAAAAGAGGCCTGCCGGAGCGACATTGCTCCCCCTGGCAGGCCTCGTGCAAACTGTGATTCGGGGTTATGGGATTACAGGCCCTGGCTCTCGAGTTTGAGTGTCATTGAGGGCTGGTCACAAACTTCGGCGGGACCAAAGTACTGGATAGGGCCGGGATAGGTGTAGCAAGTGTTCATTGCCCACTCTTCACGCTTTGAGGCAAACTTGAGGAAGGGTGCGCCGTCGAGTTTGACGAGGGCTTTTTGGATAACGGGCTTCATGGCGCCGTGGCGACGCTCCATGTTCATCATCATGGTCACGGGGATACCGCCGGGAATCCACTGCACCGAAGGCAAGGTCAACTTGCGCAGCGACGCCATGTAACCGGTAACGCCGGCGTGAATGAGGTTGGCGGCGGTGTAACCGAGGCCATAGCAATAGTCGGCATCAAAGTTGGAGGGGTCGGCGCAACGTCCCTCGTAGCCGAAGAAGTGGTGCTGGGCGGCAAACTTGCCATTGAACTTGCCCTCGGCGGCCATGTCTTTGAGACGCTTGGCAACCATCTCGCTGAGCAACTTCTCGGTCTCGATGAGCGAAACCTGCACGTTGCCGTGGGGGTCGCGGTCGAGAGTCAACTGGCGGGCGACGCCGGCGGGAAGTGACTCGTAGGTAGCAGCATTGGCCGGAGTCAACTGGCTGATGACCCACTGACGTTGCTCAGCGGCGGGAACGGCGGCAAACTCGTCGGCGCGAGCGGCGAGCATGTCGTTGAGCTCGGCAATCAGCGACTTAACGGCGGGGATGAACTCGATGAGGCCTTCGGGAATCAACACGGTGCCATAGTTGTCACCCTTGGCAGCGCGAGCGGCTACAACGTCGGCGATACCGTTGACAACTTCCTGCAAGGTCATGTTCTTGGCCTCAACTTCCTCTGAAATGATACAGATGTTGGGCTGGCACTGGAGAGCACACTCGAGAGCGATGTGGCTCGCCGAGCGACCCATCAGTTTGACAAAGTGCCAATATTTCTTTGCCGAGTTGCAGTCACGCTGGATATTGCCGATAACCTCGCTGTAGACCTTGGTAGCAGTGTCAAAGCCAAACGAAGTCTCGATAACATCGTTCTTGAGGTCGCCGTCGATGGTCTTGGGGCAACCGATTACCTGAACGCCGGCGTTGATGGCCTTGTAGTACTCGGCAAGGATAGCGGCATTGGTGTTTGAGTCGTCGCCACCGATGATGACGAGGGCGGTGATGTTGAGCTGGCGAAGGATTTCGAGACCTTTGTCAAACTGCTCCTTGGTCTCGAGTTTTGTGCGACCCGAGCCGATGATGTCAAAGCCGCCGGTGTTGCGGAATTCGTTGATATAGTCGGCAGTAAGTTCTTTATATTTGTGGTCAACGAAACCGCCGGGGCCCATCAGGAAGCCATAAAGGCGGCTGTCGCGATGAATTTTTTTGATACCGTCAAAGAGACCGCTGATGACGTTGTGACCGCCGGGGGCCTGACCGCCTGAGAGGATGACACCGACGTTGATGGGTGCGTCGGCAATATTGGCCTGACGAGCGGCGCTTGACTTCTTCTCAAAGTGAAGTTCGGGCAGACCGTAGGTGTTGGGGAACAACTCGCGGATTTCGTCCTGGTTGGCTACCGACTCGGTGGGTTTGCCAAGCACAGCCTCAACGGCACCCGTCAGAACGACAGGCAGTTTCGGGCTATAAGTGGCGCGTGCTTTCTGCAATGGGCTCTTTTTCATTGATTCAAGATTTATAGGGTTATTTTGGTTACAAGAATTGTGTTTAAACAAGTTAAGATTCAGAGGATTGAAATCTCATCTGCAAAAATACAAAAAATCCTTAATATCTATTATCTAATCTACATTAATTATTTTCTATTTTTGCTCTATTTTGGCGAGGTCGCCGGCGATGGCTATGCGCAGGTTGTCGGGGTCGAGGTAGCGACGGGCGGTCTCGGCAAGGCTCTCGGCGGTAAACGAGCGCACGTGCTGTTGTTGGCGCTCGAAATAGTCTTCAGGCGTCCCGGCATAGAGGACGTTCTCGTAGGTGTCCATGACGGCAAAAGGCGAGTCGACCATCGAGGCGAGGTTGCTGACGAGGTAGCGACGCATGCGGTCAATCTCGTCGGCCGTGAATGTCGACGGGTCCTGCAATCGTCTCATCTCGCGCTTAATCTCATCGATGACGACGGGAACGAGGCGGTTGTCACACTCGGTTGCAATTTTCATCACACTACCCTCTTTGCCGCCGGCGAGCACGGCGCTGATACCGTAGGTTAATCCTTTGTCCTCGCGGATGTTAAGCATCAGTCGGCTGCCAAAGTAACCGCCGAGAGCGATAACGGCGAGGCGAAGGGGGATATAATCGTCGTCGAGGCGCGAAATCGAGGTCAAACCGGCGGCAATGGCGCTCTGCAAAGCGGCCGCGCGGTCTACCTTGACAGGCTCGGTCGAGGGTGACGGAGTGTAGGGCGTATAATCAATGGGGACCCCATCACCAAGCGCCGTGATATTGCCAATGTTTTGCTCGATAGACGCCAAAAGCGAGTCGGGCACGCGGCCGGCAACAAACAGTGTCATTGACGCGGGGCTGGTCATCAGTCGATGCCATTCGACAATATCCTCCCGCGAGGTCATCCTGATATTTTCTGGCGAAGAAAATCGAGCGGCGGGGTGGTCGGCACCATAAAGCAACTTGTTCAGTTCGCGCGAGGCAAGAAACTCGACGCGCTTCAACTGCAACTCAATCTTGGCGGCTGCTCGGTCGGCAATCGGGGCAAGCGTCTCTGACGGGAACGACGGCCTGGCGATAATGTCGGTTAACACGGGCAACATTGCCTCAACCTTTGACGTCGGGCCAACGAGTGAAGTCGAGTTGTGGTGGGTATGACAGATTGAGCGACATTCGGCACCGCTGAACTCGAGCGCGTCGGCAATCTCGCTTCCGGTCATCAAGGCCGTGCCCTCGCGGGCGAGGTCGGGCATAATAACCGCGGCGCCGCGTACGGGTGCTTCAACCAGGCCGCCGTTGGCAACAATGGTGACGCGCGTCAGTTCGCGGTCGCCGCTGTTAAGCATCACGACATCAATGTCGTTGGCGAGCGTGAAACGCTCGGCTACCGGGCGCGTAAGTGTAGGGATATCATAAACCTGTGGGGGGACAGTGCGGTCGGGAGTGGTCATCGTTGACGTGTTGAGAATAGAGAGTCAGCGCTCTCTTCGTTAAGTGAGTTTAGAAAACTGGCGCGGGCATCGGCGGCCGATGTCGACGTCGATGAGGCCGACGACGCGGCGCGGGCCGGGGTCAGTGTCTGATTTGTAGCCGGCGCGGGCATCGGTGCAGGCGTCACGGCAGGCGTTGGCTCCGGCAGTTGAGCGGGAGCCGAAGCGGTCACCGTTTCATGTTTCTGCTTGGACTGCTGATTTTTAGAATTGCGGGAGTGCTTGTTATCGGCAATGATGCGTGCAAATTTCTCCACGCGGCCACCGTTCTTGTAGGTGCGACGATAATAGGTGTTATCGAGGGGACTGACAATGACACCGCGAGCACTCGACGAGTGTATCATCATGCCGTCACCGACATAAATTCCAACGTGGCTGATGACCCCATCGCGAGTCGAGTCGGTGCAGAAAAACACCAGGTCGCCCGGCTCAAGGTCCTCGCGGTCAAGGCGCCGGCAATATTGGCTTTGGAGAAGCGACGTGCGCGGCAACTGGATGTTGAGCGCATCGCGATAGACGGCGAGCACAAATCCCGAGCAGTCGACTCCGTTGCGGTCGTTGCCTCCATACAGATAGGGCGTACCCATCCATGAGTATGCCTCAGAGAGCAGCAACAATTCGGGCTCGGTCAAATCGGCGGCATGGGGAACAGTGCGGTCAGCCGGGTAACCGAAATAACTTCCCTGAGTGGAAGGTAAGAAGGAGTGCGTGCCGGTGGTCGACGACGTTGCGCGCTTGGTCGAACTACAAGACACAATCATCGCCGCGACTACCGTCACGAGCAACAATCTGCCAATTTGACGCATTTTTATCTGAGGGGTTGTCATATCCTGATGTGGTGTCGGTGTTGCTGGTGTTGTTGGTGTTGTTGGTGTTATTAATGTTGTTAGTGTCGTTGTTGTTTCGGTAGATTATCGCGGAGCGATGGTTATCTTCCTAACCCCGTACAAGCGCGAAGCGCGCAGTGCGGGGTAGACATCCACCTTCGTGAATCGTCCCGGAGGGACGAGATTTCAGATCGCGATTTTTAGAACTCGCTCTGAACACGCAAAAGGTGCCTATTTTTCAGCATACAAAATTAGTTTATTTACTTTAAACATTTCGGCCATTTTCCAAAAAATGTTTTAAAACATACTGGCGGCATGCTAAAAAAGTTTAAAAATGATGATTTTTTATAATTATTGATGTAATAAGGCAAGACTTTTGCAGTCTATATAATAGCAATGCGTTAACGTTGTTAATGTTGTTAGTGTTGACATCTTGACAACAACAAAAACAATAACAACAACAAAAACAATAAAAACATCAACAACAATAACAACACCAAAAACAATAATTGAACACAAGATAAGAACATGAAAATGAAATCCAAAATGACCCTTATAGGCGTTCTGGCCCTCTCGGCCGTCACCTTGATTGTCCCGCTGGCCCATTCATCGTGCACCCCCGGCGAGTTGAACACCGACCAAGGGGGTAACCTTTTCACCGTAGCCCAGCGCGACGTCACCAATACCGATTTCACCACGGCCGCCGAGAGCACCATCAACGGCGTCGTGTCAATCAAAAGTTTTGTGACCCCGCGAGGTGGCTATGGCCGCAGCAACCGCGGTGGCTATGACCCGTTCAGCGACCCGTTCTTTGAATTTTTCTTTGGCGGCAGTCCGCGCGGTCAGCAGCAACCCCGTCAACAGCAAGAGGACAGCCGCTCCGAGAAAGCGCCCGAGCAGCAACTTGGCCTCGGCTCGGGAGTAATCCTGTCGCCCGACGGTTACATTGTGACCAATAACCATGTCATCGACGGCGCCGAGCGCCTTGAAGTGACCCTCAACGACAATACAACCTACGACGCCGAGGTAATCGGCAGCGACCCAACTACTGACCTCGCCCTCATCAAAATCGACGCCACCGGCTTGCCCGTCATCCCCGTTGGCAACAGCGACGACCTCAAGGTTGGCGAGTGGGTGCTTGCCGTTGGTAACCCCTTTGGCTTCACCTCGACAGTAACCACAGGTATTGTCAGCGCCAAGGCACGCAGCATCTCGAGCGTGACCCACAATCGCGCCATGGGTATCGAGAGTTACATCCAGACCGACGCCGCCGTTAACCCCGGCAACTCGGGAGGCGCCCTCGTCAACCTCGCCGGGCAACTCGTTGGCATCAACACCGCCATCTATAGCCAGACCGGCAGTTACTCGGGCTACTCGTTTGCCATCCCTACCTCCATCATGTCAAAGGTTGTCAAAGACTTGCGCGACTATGGAACCGTTCAGCGTGCCGTTCTCGGCGTCACCATCAGCGATCTCACTCCCGCTCTCGCTAAGGAGAAAGATGTAACAGCCACCAAAACAGGCGTCTATGTAGCCACCGTTGCCGACGGGTCGGCAGCCGAAGCGGCAGGCATCAAGGAAGATGACATCATCACGGCCGTTAACGGCGTCGAGGTGCGCTCAGTTGCCCAGCTTCAGGAGCAAATCGCCAAATATGCCCCCGGCGAGAGCGTTACCGTCACCTTCTATCGTGACAACAGCAAGAAGACTGCAACCGTCCGTCTGCTCGACGACAAAGGCACTACCAAGGTGCGCCTCAAAGGCTCCTTTGACGAACTCGGCTGCAACCTTTCCCCTGCCGATGCCGACGTGCTTAAGAAACTCCGCCTCCCCGCCGGCGTCGAGGTTACTGACATTAAAGATGGCCGATTCAAGAGCGTCGGGATGCGCAACGGCTTCATCATCAGCGATATCAACAACATGCGCGTCAACAGCGCCGACGACGTCAAGAAAATCTACAACGCCATTCTGGCCGACAAAGATTCTGACCCCGTCATGTTTATCACCGGCGTATATCCCTCGACCGGTCGCAAGACCTACTACGCCGTTCCCCTCGAGGATTAACCATTCTCTTCTCTCCAACCATCCGCCCCGGTGGCGGCTATACCGACAGCGGCGACGAGGCCCTCCCTCGCCGCCGCTACTGCATTTAGTGGTGTTGTTGTTGTTGTTTTTGTTGTTGATGTTGTTGATGTTGTTGATGTTGTTGATGTTGAT
>JAFLTK010000040.1 GCA_022511505.1 Muribaculaceae bacterium | reverse complement strand
GATGTACCTTCACAAATGATGAAATGGGGCGCGGCTGCCGTCTCAATGCCACTCATATCTACATGGGTGATATTCAATCCTTTGCGGTCGCGAATCGCTTCAATCAGTTGATCTTGAAGTTGTATTGTAGTTGTAGTTTGAGTCATATTCTTGATAATTGTCTACAAAAATATAAATTTTCAATGAGATTAAAGTTATCTTTACTTAGATTAACAAATATCGTGCCACTTTTGATTAACACAACGCTTATTTTATTCATAGCGAATCGCGGTGGTTGGTTTTATTGAGGCGATAGCCTTGGCTGGAGCAAGCAAAACCAATGCCGCGAGCAACATTACGCCAAGGTTTAGACCTATCCATATCCATGCGTTGACCTCGACAGGAACATAGTTGAGATAATAACTCTCGGGGTCAAGCGGAATGATGTGCCAGCGCGTCTGGGCAAAAATTACGATGCCAGCAACGACGTTGCCAATCAATAACCCTCTGAGTACCAGTCGCTGGGCAACATACATAAATATCTTTACGATAGAGAACGACGTGGCGCCGAGGGCTCGCAGGATACCAATCATATTGACCCGCTCGAGAATGATGATAAACAGACTTGACACAAGTGTGAATCCCGATACAATGGCCATAAGTATCAGAATGACAATTACATTGGTGTCAAGAAGAGAGAGCCAACTGAAATAAGCGGCGCCGGTTTCGTGAATGTTTCTGACTTGGTAGAACGACATCTCGGGGTCGAGGGCTGCCTGACGGATGATTGCCTCTTGCAACCGCTCGGAGGCATCGTCGATAGCGGCGTCGTTGCCTATATTGTCAATCGTCACCGTTGTGCCCTGTCTTTGTGTCAGTTGACTGACATTCTGGAGGAAATCTCGGCGAGCAAAAGCATATACTTTGTCATAGTCGCTAAAGTGGGTGTCGTAGATGCCGGCGACCACCATGTTGCGCGCCTTGACACTCTCTTGTGAGATAAAAAAAGCCTGTATCTTATCGCCGACGTCAATCCTGAGTCTTTTAGCCATAATTGCCGGCACGACGACCTCATTATTAACCGAATCAGGGAGGGTCGATGGCATTTGACCTTTTATTAAGTTGCTTTCAATGAACCTGTTACCTTTCTCGCAGTCAACGCCCTTGATAACCATTCCTTGAAAGTCGCGGGATGTCTTGAAGATAACCGGCGTTGCAATTGTCAACGTGGGTTCGGCACCCGGCATAACCTCTTTAATTGTGTTTTCAAGCGCGTGGGTATAGTCAATTGTCGATGAAGTGATACCCGTCAGCCGCGATGCCTGAGGAAACACAATTATTTGAGAATCAAAGCCAATAATCTTGGCTCGTATCTCGCTCTTGAAACCGAGCATGACCACAATCGACAGCAGCATGACGATAAAACTCACAGCAATACCGGCCACAGCAATAGCCGTGCCCACGCTTGCTCTGCGCGACCCGTCGACCGAGTTGCCCAGGCGCATTCGTCGTGCAACCATCAATTCTAAATTCATTGCACTGCAAAATTAACAAAATAACTGCTGAAAAGCAAGCAAGGGGTCAAAAAAGGTTTTATACACTCAAAGAAAGCGCAATTGCCGCGACGGACAACTGCGCTTTCAAGGTATAGGATACAACGCCTTATTTGGCGGGCTCACTCTCGGGGGAGATGAGTTTGTAGCCTTTGCCGTGGATGTTGATAATCTCGATTGCGGGGTCATCTTTGAGATGTTTACGCAACTTGGTGATATAGACATCCATCGAGCGAGCGTTGAAGTAGTTGTCGTCAATCCAGATGGTCTTGAGGGCGAAGTTTCGCTCAAGAATCTCGTTGGAGTGAGCGCAAAGTAGGCTGAGCAATTCAGACTCTTTGGTGGTCAGTTTGGTAACCTTATCGCCAATGATAAGTACCTGTTTCTGAGTGTCAAAGGTGAATTTGCCTATCTTATACATGGTGATTTCCTTGCCTTTCTTGCCCTTGACGCGACGCAGGATGGCCTCGATGCGGAACACGAGTTCTTCCATCGAAAACGGTTTGGTCAGATAGTCGTCGGCGCCAATCTTGAAGCCTTCGAGGATATCCTCTTTGAGCGACTTGGCGGTCAAGAAAATGATGGGCACCTCGCTGTTGACGGTGCGGATTTCTTGTGCAAGCGCAAATCCGTCCTTTTTGGGCATCATCACGTCGAGCACACAGAGGTCATATTTCCCTTTCAGGAAAGCCTTGTAGCCGCTTTCGCCGTCGCTATACAGGTCGGCGTTAAAGCCTTTGGCTTGCAAGTATTCACGCAGGAGCATGCCGAGGTTCTCGTCATCCTCACAAAGTAATATACGCAGTCTTTCTTCCATAGTGCTAAATTTTTATTTTGTTAATGGTAATACTATAGTGAATTTAGTGCCGGTGCCATATTCGCTCTCGGCAGTGATTTGGCCGTGGAGTTCGTTTACAATTTTGTGAACGTAGGCGAGACCGAGTCCAAAGCCTTTTACATCGTGGCGGTTGCCGGTTGACACGCGGTAGAATTTTTCAAAAATCTTTTTCAAGTCATCTTTCTTGATGCCAATGCCGTTGTCTTCAATCTCGATGGCGAGTTTTGTATCGTCAATGTCACGTGTGGAAACACGTAGCATGAGCGGACGGTCGTCGCTGCGATATTTGACAGCATTGTCGAGCAAGTTAAAGATGACGTTGGTAAAATGCATCTCGTCGACGTTGACAATGGCATCGGTGGCATCAAGCCGCGACTCAATCTGTCCTCCATATTTTTCAACCTTTATATTAAAGGTGTGGATAATATTGGATATAATCACGTTGGCATCGACTTCCTGAAGTTTCAACGTTGTTTTCTGGCGGTCAAACATCGACATCTGAAGCACTTTCTCGACCTGGAATCGAAGGCGTTTTGTCTCGTCGTTGATGACGGTCGAGATGTGCTTGAGCATAGTGTCGCTTTTGCGCACCGAGGTGTCGTTAAGCATTTGAGCAGCAAGCGATATTGTCGAGATGGGAGTCTTAAACTCGTGGGTCATGTTGTTGATGAAGTCATTCTTCATCTCGGTCAATTTCTTCTGCCGGAAGGCAAGGATGATTGTGTAGACAAAAGTCACAAGAAGAATGAACGTAAACACAAACGACGGAATCATAAACCTTATCGAACTGAAGATATAGTCTTTCTTGGTAGGGAAATATACCTTCAGATAGTTCATCTTGTTGCGCGGGTCATTTGGGAATAGCGTTTGCATGAACGTGCTGCTCGTCCCGGCCTGAGAGATGTCATAGTTTGGCGAATTGTAGATTATCGCCCCGGCGCGATTGACTACAGCAAATTCAAACGGCAAATTGAGCCCGACGTTGTTCAGCTCTCGCTCGATATAGGTGGCGACGGTTGCCGAGTCGGCACGCTCGCTGATAGGACGGTTGCTTGACTGGCTGATAATGTTAAGAATAACATCGTTCATCAGCCCGCGCTGGTATAGGTACTGTGAACGAAGCACCTCCTGCATCGTGCGGCGTGACATTCCGGGCTTTATCTTTAGTGAAGTGTCGGCAGTCAGCGCGTCAAGGTCGCCTTTCAGCGTCAGGTCACCTTTGACTCCCTCGTTGGTTGTAAACGAGTACTTTATCCCTCCAAGGCTCGGAGTTCCGGTCGAGTTGTAATTGGAGTAGTAAGACGACTCTATCTGGGCAAAATCTTGTTCCAGAAAATATTTGGCCTCGTCTTGCTCAAGCGCCGTAGTGACGGCGTAAAGACTGCGCTTTACGCCCTCGGCAAACTGGTCATCGCGCATCTTTACCATGTTGCGCATATACATTATCTGTATATAAAGCAACCCGATAAAAGTCAGTGCCATAATCAGCGTCAGAAACCAAATTGTCGATTTTTTCATTTCGCTAAAATTGTTTAATGGACCGAGAAACAAGTTCTTCACCCAATAAAGTTGATAATCATCAGATTAACCGACTGTCGGTGTCCTCAGATGTTTATTATTTTAACAATTAAAAAGATTAAATGTTGAAAATTTCAACAAAGAAATCAGTGCTTTTTAACATTAAACGTCAAAATTAACATTTAATTGTGAAAAATGCAAATATAATCGACAATTGTAGAAGAAAAATTTGAGAAGCGATTGAGGAGTGATTTTATTTCAAAAAAAGCAATCATTATTAGGTATGTTTTCTAAAAAAAATGTAGATTTGCAGTGACAGAAATTCAAATTTTAAATTATCGACAATGCTTTTAAGTTTTGAACGTTTTGATGATGGTCGCTGGTATGTAGTTTTTCCCGAATATGATGGACCACAAGAAGACCTGGAGATGGTTGAGGGCGCAGATAAGATGCTTGACGCATTGATAACAGACGGTATGTTGGTAACTATCGACGTAAATCTTGAGCAACCTGCGTTCCAAGAATGTTTTATTCTTGACCTAAAAAGTCACGATGATTTTGGCGCCTATTATAGCGTCAATGATTGTCAACAATTCACTGACGATGTGTGGCTCTGCAACGTCGTGCATGAATTTTTTGGCGAGCATCCGGAAAGAATATATTGCACGCTGATTGACGATTAGGACCGGGATTATTTGGTAGTGATGGTGGAGGGGTGGTGGGAAATGGATTTGAAGCGGCTGAGGCTTAGAAGGCCGGCGATGACGGCAAAGGCGAGGGCGATGTAGAGCGCCTCGTGAACGCCGGGAGCGCCGTTGTTAAGTGAGCCGGCATCAGTTGGCCGCGAAAGCAAAGCGAAGACGAGGGTAACGGTTGTCGCTCCAAACGTTTGGCCGCCGATTCGGGCCGTGCTTTGGAAACCTCCGGCGGCGCCCGAGCGAGAAATCGGTGTGGCTTGAATCATCACGGTAGAGTTTGGAGTCTGGAATATTCCAAAGCCTGCGCCGCAGATGGCCATACGCCACGCGATGTCGAGTTCGGTCACTGAGCCGCGGGCAGGCGCTGTTAGCAGCAGGACGAGTCCCAGGGCATAGACGAGCATGCCGAACGCGGCGGTTGCTCCTGCATTGTGCTTCTCGATGAACCGGGCGGCAAATGGCGACACAATCATGGTTGCGAGCGGCCACGGGGTCATCAGCAAGCCGGTTGTCAGCTCCGAGAAACCAAAGCCGTTGAGAAATAGGAACGGCAAGGCAATCATGGCGATGTTTTGGGCAACAAACGAGCCGGTGTAGGTCAGGATGCTGAGTGTATATAATCGGCTATGCAACAGGTCGATAGGGAACATGGGTTGCTCGTGCCCGTGCAGATGGCGAATGTAGAAGATACCCACGACGACGCCACAGCAGAGCAACAGGACGTTGGTCATCGTGTCACCCCCACGCGCGAAATTACCCAACGCATAAAATATCGCGCCAAAAACGATTATGTTGGCGATGCCGCTAATCCAATCAAACTTGACCCGGTGGTCGCGTGGCGGATTTTGAGGCAGATATTTGTAGGCCATCAAGAACGCGAGGATTCCAAACGGAATGTTGATGATGAAAAGCCAGTGCCACGACGCGACCGAGAGGATGGCGCCGGCGAGCGACGGACCGGCCGCCGAGGCGATGGCAATAACCATGGTGTTGACGGCAAGTCCTCGGCCGAGATATTCAGGCGGGTATATCAGTCTCACGAGCGCCACGTTGACGGCCATAACCATCGCGGCACCTATGGCCTGGACTGCACGCGCACCTATAATCATGCCGAACGAACCCGACAACGCACATAGCGCTGAACCTGCCGTAAATACCACTATACCAATGATATAGTTGCGTCGATAGCTGTAGATGTCGCCAAGTGACGAGACCGGCAACAGTAACATAGTGATTACCAACTGATAGACGGTTACAATCCACACGGCGCTCGAGTCAGAAACGTTGAACTCCTTGGCAAGAATAGGGAGAGCGACGTTGACAACCGTGCCGTCGAGCATTGTCATCGCCAACACAATCAACACCGCTCCGATGGCAATATAGCGGTGGATAAGGTTTTTGATACCGTTGCCGTTGTGGTGCATGGTTGACTGTCAGTTAATGTTTACGCGAAATTCGGTGGGTGTCACGCCGGTGACGCGCTTGAAAGCGCGGGTAAAGTGGGCCGGGTATTCAAAGCCGAGGCTGTAGGCAATTTGGCTGATGTCGTCGTCGGTCTCGGCGAGTCGCTTTTTAGCCTCGGCGATAAGTTGGAGCGTGATTATGTCCTTAGGTGACATGCCGGTCTCTTTCTTTATCAAATCGCTAAAGTAACCCGGCGAAAGTGCGGCTTTGTCGGCGAAGTAGGCTACAGAAGGTTGCGCGGTTATGACATTGTCAGTGAAATACTCAGTCAAGTTGGTTCGGAACCGGGCAACGACGTCAGAGTTCACCTTGTGGCGCGTGATAAACTGCCGGTCATAGAAGCGGTCGAGGTGCTCGAGAAGCAGTTGGATGTGGGCCGAAAGAACGGCTGCCGAGTGGCTGTCGATTGGATGCTCGAGTTCTTCGCTAATTAGGTTGACGAAAAAATTGAATTTATCGCGCTCTCGGTCCGACAGATGGAGCGACTCGGCCTGAGTGTAATCAAAGAAGCCGAATCTGTCGATTTTGGTCGCCAGCGGTGTGCCATAAATCAAATCGGGGTGGAACAGAAGGCCGGTAACCTTTGGCCCCGTTTCGGTTTCATCGGTAATTTCGACCACTTGGCCCGGAGCAAAACTGACAACCGTTCCCTCTTGGTAATCATAGTTGCGTCGGCCGTAGCGCAAGGAGCATTGTGCGCCGTTTTTCAGAAACAGAGCGTAGACATCAAATCTCATCTTGATGTCGTTGACAAGATTTGTCGCCAGGCCAATGTCAAGGACGCCGATGAGGGGGTGAGTCGTCCGCAGGCCGTAAAGCGCGTTGTAGGTGTTAAGCGAGTCTATAATAATTTCTTTCATGGGCGCAAATTTACTTTAAAAATCCTAATATAAGACGTGACATGAAAAAATGGTAAGCATTTCCAGTGTTTTGGTAAGCATATCTTATAATGTGGATGTAATTTTGCAGTTGAAACAATGTAACCGGCTCTAAAGTTTAAATAATGAAAAAATATATAACTATTGCCGTGCTGGCCCTCGCCACGTTGGCATCACAATCACAAGTTATGGTAGACCCCAACAAAAACAAATCGCTCGCTCCCGTTGAGCAACTTAACCTGACCCAAGAGTGGGACAAAGTGTTTCCCAAGTCAGACAAGGTTGACCACCGTAAAGTCACTTTTGTCAATCGTTATGGCATCACCCTTGTTGCCGATATGTACATTCCCAAGGATGTAACGACACCGCTGGCCGCCATCGCCGTCAGTGGCCCGTTTGGTGCTGTGAAAGAGCAGAGTTCAGGACTTTATGCACAGCAGTTGGCCGAGCGTGGCTTTCTGACTATTGCCTTTGACCCGTCGTTTACCGGCGAGAGTGGGGGAGAGCCGCGCCGAGTCGCATCACCCGACATTAACGTTGAGGACTTCTCGGCCGCGGTCGATTTCCTCTCGGTTCAGCCCGGTGTTGACGCAGAGCGCATTGGCATCCTTGGCGTTTGCGGTTGGGGTGGCATCGCAATCCAGACCGCCATCAACGATCCGCGCATCAAGGCAACAGTCGCTTCAACAATGTATGACATGACCCGTGTTGCCGCCAACGGCTACTACGACGTCGACAATTCGGTCGAGAAACGCAACGCGACCCGCAAGGCGCTCGCGGCACAGCGCACCGAGGACTATCGCGCCGGCTCCTATCTGCGCGCCGGCGGTGTAGTTGACCCGCTGCCCGATGATGCTCCTCAGTTTGTCAAGGACTATCATGCCTATTACAAAACTCCGCGAGGTTATCACGAGCGCTCGGGTAACTCGACCGACGGCTGGAACATGACTTCCAACCTGCCGTTCATGAATTTCAAATTCTTTGAGTATGCCGATGAACTCGAGAGCGCTGTCATGATTCTGCACGGCGAGAAGGCCCATTCGCTCTATTTTGGCCAAGATACTTTCAAGAAATTACACGGCGACAACAAGGAACTCCTCATCATTGCCGACGCCACCCACGTTGACCTTTATGATAATCTCGAGAAGATTCCTTTTGACCAAATTGCCACCTTCTACAAACGTTGGATGAACATCAATGAATAAACTCGCTTTTCTTCTTGTCCTGATTATGACAACTTTTGCAGCTCGCAGTCAAGAGGCTATCTTGCTGACTGCCAATGGTAAAACCGTTAAAGCCACTTTGGAAAATAACGCGGCGACGGCGCGACTTCTCGAGATGCTCGGTCGAGGCCCGATAACGTTGTCGATGACCGACAACGGCGGCTTTGAGAAAATCGGCAATCTGCCCGAGCGGTTGCCGACCTCTGATGTGTATCAGACGGCACAAGCCGGCGACATCATGCTTTATATCGGCAATGTGTTTTGCATCTTCTATGGCTCTAACAGCTGGGAGTACACCAAGATAGGCCATATTGAGGGGATGAGTGCGGCTGAGGTTAAAACGTTCCTATCCGGTAGTCCCGTGACGGTTGCAATAAGCGCGGCGGATGTGTCGGGTATCGACACTGTCACGGCTGAAACGGTAGATGCCAAGCGTGTCTATGACCTAACCGGCAAGTTGGTGACTAACCGGCCGTTGGCAACGGGTTTGTACATAATTGACGGCAAGAAAATGTTTGTAAGTAAATGACGTCGATGATGAAAAAGTTTCTTAATTTTGTCTTAGTTTTGTTATCATTAAATTTCAACGCGATGGCACAACAGAAAATAGAACAGACGGCCGGGCGCCGGCAACTCGGCGATTTTGCTCCCGAATTTGCACATCTCAACGACGATATCCTCTTTGGCGAAGTCTGGAGCCGCAACGACCTCCTGTCGCTTCGTGACCGTAGCCTGGTGACAATCACCTCGTTAATCTCTCAGGGTATAACCGACAGTTCGCTGACCTATCACCTCCAGGAAGCGAAGAAAAACGGCATCACCCGCACCGAGGCCGCCGAAATCATCACCCACATCGCTTTCTATGCCGGCTGGCCCAAAGCATGGGCCGCTTTTAGATTGGCAAAGGATGTGTGGAGCGACGATGTGACCGAGACCGACGCCAAAGCCGCACATCAACGCTCGATGATATTCCCCATTGGCGAGCCTAACGCTGCCTTTGCTCAATACTTTACCGGCAATTCCTATCTTGCTCCGCTTTCAACCGAGCAAGTTACATTTTACAATGTCACGTTCGAGCCGGGCGTGCGCAATAATTGGCACGTTCACAAGGCCTTGAAGGGTGGCGGTCAGGTCCTTGTTGGCGTTGGCGGCCGCGGTTGGTATCAAGAGGAGGGCAAACCGGCGGTCGAAATCCTCCCCGGCACCGTCATCCACATCCCCGCCAACGTAAAGCATTGGCATGGCGCACAGCAAGACTCGTGGTTCTCCCATCTTGCTTTTGAAATCGACGGCGAGGAGACATCCAACCTCTGGCTCGACCCTGTCACCGATGAAGAATACTCTCCGCTCGGAAAATAAAAAGGTCGCCCCAGCAGTGACGCCAATGTCGTGACGAGGAGCTCCAGCTCCTCGTCTCGATACAACAATA
>JAFLTK010000039.1 GCA_022511505.1 Muribaculaceae bacterium | reverse complement strand
AGGGAGCCCCTTGCAGGGCGGTAGAATGAACGCCGCTGCAAGGGGACCTAAATTCTTGTCTCAACTTTCGCAGAATTTAAATTGAAGCTGATAGTTTTATTTCTAAATTTAGCTAAAAAAATGCCAATTTTAATAATAAATAACCGCAATTATCCTTTTTTATTTTTAATTTCAGACCAAAATTAGTATATTTGCGAAATAAAATAGTTTGAAAATGATACAAGAACTTAAAATAAAAAATTTTCTCTCGTTTCGTGATCAGGCTGAGCTCAGCTTTGAGGCAACAAAAGAAAAGGTATTTGAAGATTATCTGGTTGTAGAGGTGGCGCCCGGTGTAAGATTGCTGCGGGCGGCCATGGTTTTGGGGTCAAATGCGTCCGGAAAATCAAACGTTTTAAAGGCTTTTGAATTTTTAAGAACATTTTGGTTTGCAAATCACGAGTCTCTCGACGAGCAAACCAATGTAACGCCATTTCTACTTGACGATACCACCCCGTTTGAACCTTCTTGCTTTGAGCTTAAATTTTGGGTTAACGGGGTAAAATATCTTTATATCCTTCAACTTAACTGTAGATATGTTGAAAAAGAATCTCTTTATATCTACAAAACGATACGCCCCACACTATTATTTGACAGACACTATGATAAAGGTCGTTCATTTATAAAACTAAACAATGAGGCTATAAAAATAAGCAGCATTGCCGAGGAGGAACTTGGGCTTAAATGTCTGCCCAATATGTCATTTTTTGGTGCACGTAACAAGGTTAACGTTTCGCTTCCAATGATTGATGCGGCTCGTGACTGGATGCGTCTACAAGTGATGCCTTGTATTAAACCGACAACTAATTTGCGTGGCGACATCGGCAACCGGATTTTAAATGACGATAAACTGAAAAAATATCTTTTAGATTTCATTCAACATGCCGATTTTAACATATCGAGATTTCAGCTTGATAGGTCAAATATGAACTCCTGCGGCAGTAGCACTATTTTCCAACATTCGGTATCCAATGCTCGCGGTTTTGAATCTTACCCTTTACCTTTCTCCTTGCAATCAGAAGGTACGCAGCGAATTATTGGAATAGCCGTGTCTATTTACCAAGCACTGTCGACCAACTCTTTTCTTCTAATTGACGAGATTGAGTCGTCCCTGCATCCCGATTTAGTTGAATATTTAATAGAGCAATATTTGAAGACAAATTCTGAAAGTCAATTGTTATTTACAACCCACTATGACCCGTTGCTGAACACGATAAACGACCTGTTGCGCAAAGACTCAGTTTGGTTTACCGAAAAAGACGAGTCAGGAAACACTTCCTTATATTCTCTTGTGGATTTCAAAGGTCTCAACAAGTTATCTTCTTTTCAACGCTCTTATCGCAACGGTCGATTTGGCGCGTTACCAAAAATCAAATGACTATGGCTCGTAAGACAAAATCGTTACCTCAACGGTCACCTATTCCTACAATTGTTGGCGCAGGGATTACTGAACAGTTTTATTTCAGTCATCTTAAGTCTATTTTGGGCTGTCAAGTTAAAATTCGGCCACGATTTTTTGGTCAAGAAGATATCTTTCAACTTTCAAAAAAGATTGAGGCTGTTCTCAATGAGGGCGGTATTGCCATTGCCGTTTTTGATGCTGATGTTGCTTACACTAATCGAGAGGAGCGTGACAAGCTCGCTGCATTGAGAAAAAGATATGAGAATAATACCCGCGTTATTCTCTGTGACAGCATGCCGTCGATTGAATATTGGTTTCTACTTCATTTTGCTAATGTTCATAGGCTATTCACTACATCTGAAAGTGTGACCAAAGAATTAAGTAAACATCTTCCTTTATATGAAAAAACTACGCGATACCTCTCTAATCCTGCATGGGTAGCTCAATTGTCATCAGATGGGAAAATAAAAACAGCCTTGCAAAACGCGTCAAAACATGAAACGGGCCAATCTTACACTAAGATCCCGCGAGCTATCGGCGTCATAATGCCGGCCGGTGAGTTGACGTAGGGAGCCCCTTGCAGGGCGGTAGAATGAACGCCGCTGCAAGGGGACCTAAATTCAATGAATAATTATTAGAGATGAGATATTAGTTATTTGGGGGATAAATATATCGAGGTTGGTTTACTCGCGGGGACGGAGGTCGCAACCCATCATGCTGATGGTGAAGCCCCAGTAGATGAAGGCGATTGATGTCAAGAAGCTGACCATCATCATGTTCTGTACCCAACCGGCCTCAAGGAAGAAGAATCCGATGACAAGCATCAAGATGCCGTTGATAAGTTTGAGCCACCAGTAGCGACGGCTGCGGTCGGCAAACGAGTTGATGAATGCACTCAGGCCCCAATAGATAAATATAAAGGCGATGAAGTAGGGGAATACAACTTCAGAGAGGATGATGCTGCGCACGAGCATAAAGCCGATAAAGATGTCAAGAACGCCACCGACGACCCACCAACCCCAATCGTGGCCGCGGTTGGGACCGGAACCTACGCAGAGTTGGACAACGCCGGTCAAGACAAGCAACCAGCCGAATATCTGTGACGAGACGGCATAACCAATCTGGGGCCAGAACCAATAGGCAAATCCACAGATGACCATCAAAATTCCAACAAGCAGGACAATCCACCATGCGCTGCTTTGACCGATGAAGTTTGTTTTAAAGGGTTTCATAGCGTGTAGTTTTTAAATTTATATTTACCCTAAAAACAAAGATGATTTAACATTAGTTCAAATTCGTTAGGCTGTTTTGATATATTTTTTTAATTTTGTAAACTGAATATCCAATACCCAATACCAAATCCTCAATTAATCAATGATATATCCCGACCGGATAGAAGAAAAACTTGGTTTCAGCCCCGTCAGGGCATCGCTGACGGCCCGTTGTCTGTCGGCGCTCGGAGCCGGCTTGGTGGAGCAGATGGCTTTCATGACGGCCCATGCCTCGGTGAGTCGTGCGCTGGAGGCGACTGCCGAGATGAAAGCCATCCTCGAGAGCGACGACACGCTGCCCATCGAGCAACTGCGCGACGCCACCCCGCTGCTCAACGCCATCAGGCCCGAGGGGACATTCATGCCGCCGGCCGACTTGCTGACGCTCCGCTCGATGCTTGCCGTCATGGCCGACATCGACCGCTATTTTGCCCGCTACCGCTCTGACGAGGACGGCGCGACCCCCTACCCCGTTCTCGACAGCGAGGCGCGACTGCTCGTGCCTTTCCCCGCGTTGCTTGCCACTATCGACCGCGTTATCGACCGCTATGGCAACGTCAAGGACAACGCTTCGCCCGAACTCGCTACAATCCGCGCGTCGCTACGCTCAACCGCCGGGACGGTCAACTCAATCATGCGCCGCGTGCTGGCCCGTGCCGTGGCCGACGGGTTGGTGGACCACGACACGACACCGTCGGTTCGCG
This sequence comes from Muribaculaceae bacterium, assembly GCA_022511505.1. Taxonomy (GTDB): domain Bacteria; phylum Bacteroidota; class Bacteroidia; order Bacteroidales; family Muribaculaceae; genus HGM05190. Next base: position 6,272 of record JAFLTK010000039.1, on the reverse strand, counting down.
ACGGACGTCTCGTGCTACCGGTCGCACCGATGAACAAGCGCCGCGTCAACGGCATCGTCCACGACGAGAGTGCCTCGGGCAAGACCGTCTTTATCGAGCCCGCCGAGGTCGTCGAGGCCAACAACCGCATCCGCGAACTCGAAATTGAGGAGCGCCGCGAGATTGCCCGCATCATGATGGCCGTCGCCGCCGACATTCGCCCAAATATCTCGGCCATCCTCGACAGCGCCTCGGTTCTCGCCTTCTTTGACTTTACTCGCGCCAAGGCTCTTTATGCCATCGAGACCAAGGGGGCGTTGCCCGTGGTTGCCGCCGGGCCCGACCTGGAGTGGTACCACGCCTGCCATCCGGTCCTGAAACTCTCGCTCGAGCGTCAAGGCAAGGAGATTGTACCGCTCGACATTACCCTCACCCCCTCGGCCCGACTGCTTGTCATCTCGGGACCCAACGCCGGCGGTAAGTCGGTGTGTCTCAAGACCGTAGGCACCTTGCAATACATGCTTCAAATGGGTATGCTTCCACCGGTCCACGACAACTCGCGCTTTGGAATCTTTGACGACATCTTTATCGACATTGGCGACGACCAGTCGATTGAGGACGACCTGAGTACCTACAGTTCCCACCTGCGCAACATGAAACTGATGCTGCGCCAAGGCCGCGGGACCTCGCTGGTGCTCATCGACGAGTTTGGCGGAGGCACCGAGCCCCAGATTGGCGGAGCAATCGCCCAGGCAATCCTCGGGCAGTTTAACGAGTTGAAAATGTGGGGCGTAATCACCACCCACTATCAGAACCTAAAGCATTTTGCCGAAGACACCGAAGGCCTCATCAACGGCTCGATGCTCTACGACCGTCATCTGATGCAACCCATGTTCAAGTTGTCGATTGGCAACCCCGGCAGTTCGTTTGCCGTCGAGATTGCCCGAAAAATCGGCTTGCCCGAGGCCATCATCAGCCGCGCCGAGGAAATCGTCGGCAGCGACTATATCAACCTCGACCGCTATCTGCTTGACATTGCACGAGATAAGCGCTATTGGGAAAACAAGCGCAACTCAATTCGCCTAAAGGAGAAAAAAGTAGACCAAGCGCTCGAGAAATATCAAACCGAGGCCGACACCTTGCGCCGCGACCGCCGCGCCATCATCGACGAAGCGCGCCGCGAGGCCGAAAGCATCATTGCCCGCAGCAATGCCACCGTTGAGCGCACCATCCACGACATCCGCCGACATCAGGCCGACAAGGAGAAAACGCTCGAGGCGCGCCGTCGCCTCAACGAGGAGAAAGAGCGCCTCGCGGCCGAAGCCGGTAAGGAAACCGCCAGCGGCAACGCCCTGCTCGACAAGGCTCCGCGTGCCAAGAAGAAAAAAAACGCCCCGTCAAGCGCCATCTCGGTCAAAAAAGCACCCATCGAGCCGGGCCTTCACGTCCGTCTCGACGGTCAGGGAACGGTCGGCACCGTTGTAGAGGTCAACGGCAATAAGGCCGTCGTCACCTTTGGCATGCTAAAGACCACCGTCGAAACCGCGCGCCTCGTCCCAACCATCGCCAAGCCGCAGACCGGCGCCAAAAAGGCATCGTTTCTATCGGCACAAACGACCGACTCGATGCGCGACCGCCAACTCAGTTTCAAGCAGCAAATCGATGTGCGCGGCATGCGTGTCGACGAGGCTATTCAGGCCATCACCTATTTTATAGACGACGCGCTGCAGTTTGAGACTCCTCGCGTGCGCATCCTCCACGGGACCGGCACCGGCGCCCTTCGGCAAAGCATCCGCCAGTATCTCGCCAGTGTCCCCGGCGTGAAGTCCTACGCCGACGAGGACGTGCGTCTCGGCGGCGCCGGCATCACCGTTGTCAACCTCGACTGAGGTGATGTCGTTGATGTTGTTGATGTCGTTGATGTTGCCAAGTACAACAGTAACAACAGTAACAACAATAAAAACAATAAAAACAATAAAAACAATAACAACAATAAAAACAATAACAACACCAAAAACAATAACAACAATAAAAACGACAAAAACAACACCCACTTTAACAAATTTTCACTACTTTTGCAGAAACCAAAAAAACGCCCCTATTCACCAATGATAATCATCGGCATCGCCGGCGGTACCGGGTCGGGAAAGACCACCGTCGTTAACAAAATCATCAACGCCCTCCCCCCGGGAGAGGTCGCCGTTCTGCCTCAGGACTCCTACTACAAGGACTCATCACACATTCCCCCCGAGGAACGCTCAAAGATAAACTTCGACGAGCCGGCCGCCATCGAGTGGACGCTACTCGAGCAGCACATCCGCGACCTGCGCGAGGGCCATACCATCCAGATGCCCACCTACTCCTATCTGACCTGCACGCGTCAGGAGAAGACCATCCCCGTCGAGCCGCGCGACGTGGTCATCGTCGAGGGCATCCTTGTGCTCAGCCAGCCCTCGATGCGCGACGTCATGGATGTCAAGGTCTTTGTCGACGCCGACCCTGACGACCGCCTGATTCGCGTCATCTCGCGCGACTGTGTCGAGCGCGGCCGCACGCCAATGATGGTCATCAACCGCTATCAGGAGGTGCTCAAGCCTATGCACCAGATGTATATCGAGCCCGCAAAGCGTTTTGCCGACCTCATCGTCCCCCAAGGTGGAAACAACACCGTCGCTATCAACATTTTAACCGACTACATCGCCGGCCGCCTCGCCAAGGCCAAGGCCGAGTAACCCCCCGCTTGAAGCCGATGACCGTTATCCCGATTGACCCTACCCCCGAGACCCCGCAGGAGCAGCCTGTCGTGGAAATAGTCGAAGAAATCATTGAGCAACAGCCCGTTGAGCAACCGGCCTCGACTATGTTGCGCACCGAAAACCTCGTCAAGAAATATGGCCAGCGCACCGTTGTCAACCATGTCAGCATCAACGTGCGCCAAGGCGAAATTGTCGGACTGCTCGGCCCCAACGGTGCCGGCAAGACAACGACTTTCTACATGACAGTAGGGCTCATCACGCCCAACGAGGGCGAAATCTTTCTTGACGACGTCAACATCACCGGCTACCCCGTCTACCGCCGAGCCCGCGCCGGCATCGGCTATCTTGCTCAGGAGGCTTCGGTGTTCCGCAAACTCAGTGTCGAGAACAACATCCGCGCCGTCCTCGAGATGACCGACACAACCCCCGAGTATCAGCGCGAAAAACTCGAAAGCCTTATCGCCGAGTTCAACCTCGAGAAAGTGCGCCACAACCTTGGCGACCGACTCTCGGGTGGCGAGCGTCGCCGCACCGAGATTGCCCGCTGTCTCGCCATCAACCCCAAGTTTATCATGCTCGACGAGCCGTTTGCCGGTGTCGACCCCATCGCCGTTGAAGATATACAAGAGGTTGTCTATAAACTCAAAGAGAAAAACATCGGCATCCTCATCACCGACCACAACGCCCCCGAGACACTCTCGATTACCGACCGCGCCTACCTCCTGTTCGACGGACGCATCCTTTTTCAGGGCACCAGCGAGGAATTGGCCGAAAACCCCATCGTGCGCGAAAAATACCTCGGCCGCAACTTCACCTTTATCCGCAAAAAGTTCCACAAATAGCCCGCCCCGTCGCGGACAAAGTCGCGGGAATAGCGGGAAAGGCACCCATGCCAACGCTTGTGACGAGGAGGTCCACCTCCTCGACCTAACTTTATGTGCGCCTTAAACCCACTACCCCCACTACTTCCATTATTCCCACTCTCCCACCCCTCCCAAAAAGACAGATATGTTAATAATGTGTCAGATTTAAATAAAATTCCTTTAACTCGCAGAAAAGTTAACAATATTTAACGCTCAATCAACTCCAAATCGCGACATTCACCGTAATTTTGCACCCAAATACTATACACACCGAATTACAAACCAAATTATAATATCACTATTAATGAAAAATTACTTTTCAAAGACGGCTTTAGCCGCTCTACTGCTGTGTGCACTCGGTAGCACATCAGCCTCGGCGGACACCTTCAATGATGGTACGCTGACTTATTCCACCTCCGGCACTACTGCAACCGTCACCGGAGTCTACAAAACCGGAACCATTACCGACCTTGTCATCCCTGCTACTGTTACAAACGGCGGAACTACCTACACCGTTACGCAAATTGCTGCCAACGCGTTCCAAAATAACAACAACCTTACAGGTTCGCTGACTATCAATAGTTTGGTGAACGGTTCTGTACGTTATACTATCGGAAATTATGCTTTTGAAAGTTGTCGCGGTATAACTTCACTTGCTCTAAACATTAACAAGGAAATCTCTGAATATGCTACTCTTACATTAGGTATGCGAGCTTTCAGTAATTGTTCTAATCTTGAAACTGTTCACATAACAGGAAGTTGGAATACGATTGGTGAACGTGCTTTTGCGGGTGACAGCAAGATTAAAACTGTTGTTTATTCAGGAAGTTCGCTACCAACAGATTATAATCAATCTTTTAGAGCAACTGAAAATGACCCAGCCTATCCTGAAACGGCTGTTCTTTATGTTTTGCCGTCGCTTGTAGAAAAAGCAAAAGCCCAAACGTCTTGGCAAAACTTCAAAACAATAAAGAATATCGAAGAATTGATTGAGTCAATTTCGTTTGACGCCGAGAAATATTATTTCAATAACAATGAATATACTAAAACAGATGGTAAAACTTATAATCTATATACCCATCTGACAATAAATTCAGAAATTGACAACTTACTTCCCGCGATAACTTGGTCGCAAGCAGATGCAGGATTTGTAGGGAACGATGCTCTGAAGCTCGGTAACATTAAAAACATTTCAAAGACTGATAGCAAAACAACAATCACTGCAGGTATCGGTAACAAAAATGCATCTTGTGAAATTATCGTTGGTAAGGTAGCCGGCGAAGATCCTGTTGACCCGACTCCCGAAACTCGCTATGCAACATTGTTATATCCCCGTTGGCATGCTCTCAAGGTTCCTGTCAAAAACGATCAAATTGACATTGACCTTATGGTAAGCTCCCGTTATCCTATCAATAATATAATGTATAAGGATAAGAATGTAATCTCAAACTTTGTCACTTCAACGAAAATCCGTACGCTCAAAGTCGACGTTACCGGAGATGAAGATCCTGTGCTTCAGTTTACTCTTTACTATGCACCTACAGCTAAAAATAAACAGGATGATTTTGGTGAGTCAAAAGATACTGCTGTAGCAGATCCCCTTAATGGAAGTAAAAAAGATGAAGAAACCCCCTATATGGTTTATGTAAAGGATAGAACTATCTATGTTAAGGATCGACAAGGGAATGATCTCGATAAATCCGTTCATATTCATCTGAGAAGTGTTAAAGACAATGTAAAAGAAGAATTTGAAGATAAAAATCTGCTATATGGCAACGAGTGGTATGGAAACTTTAACGAGATCACAGTTAACGACCCCGGCATGTATAGCGTTTATGTAGGCGATAAGCTGTATGGAAAATATGGCGAGGATTATTTCCGCTACATTGTTGTCGTTCGATAAGACAAATTGAGTAAATAACAAAAAATCAGATATATAAAATATTATGAGAAAATATTCTAAGCAGATGCTCGTTATAGCGGTAGCATTAATTGGCACTGTTACAGCAGTTGCTGAAGAAGTGACCCTGAGCATTCGATATGAAAACACAAGTGGTTTCTGCATCAGCCAAACGATGGACAGCAATGACCCCATTGATGTCTATATCATTCCCTACGAAGGTCATTACATCACCAAAATTACACATTATGCCGGTGAACGTGGGAATGTTACCGAAAATGTTATTGATTCAGCGGAAATCGCGGCAGCAAATTCTACAGAACCCTATCATTATTTCAGAAATGATGATAAAGTGAAAGGTCAAAACCAGACATTGGTTGTTTCACTTGAGAAAAATGATAATGGTCCTACCACAGGGGTTGAGGAGGCTGTTGTTGATGAGGCTTTCTCGGCGGTGATTGTCAGTGGCAAGACTATCGTTGTTGAGGGTGCAGCCGAGAATGAACTGATGACCGTAACTGCTCTCAACGGTACGACTATCTACACCGGCTTTGGTCGCAGCGTTGATGTTGCCGAGAGCGGCGTCTATGTTGTTACCGTAGGCGAGACCTCTACCAAGGTGCTCGTGAAGTAATTCTGTCTTAGACATTTAGGGGCATTATCCCCTCGCGATACAACCACTCGGGAACCTTACCGTTCCCGAGTGGTTTTTTAGCAAACGCCCGTGACGAGGAGCAGGAGCTCCTCGTCAGGACTATAGACATCCCCATCGCT
>JAFLTK010000038.1 GCA_022511505.1 Muribaculaceae bacterium | reverse complement strand
TGGCGGCTATTGATTGCAACGACACCAACATCGAGTCAATTTTGGGGAGCATATTGACGACACCGGGAAGAATATCGCCGGTAACATTGTCCATCAGTCCTACTTCGTTGACGCCTACGAGTTTGTCGCCTATGATGTGGAAATCATTGCCGGGAGCCATCTCGAGTTTGATTGTAGCAGTTCCGAGCATGTCGGTGGTCAAGACTGCCTTTGTACCCTGAGTCAAACGGAGTTTTTTGTCAAGCGAGAGCTCGACGATGACGTGGCCGGGATTGTCATATTCATAATTGATTTCGCGAACGAGACCAACCTTGTACCCATTTATAGTGACTGGAGCCGATTGGGCAAGTCCGGCAACGTCGGTATATGAAACATAATAATAGTTGGCGGCCTTAAATACATTGATACCCTTGAGGTAATCAATGCCAAAGACAAGAATTAGAAGAGTCGCGATAACGCATGCTCCGATTACAAACTCTTTTCTGAATATCTTCTTCATGATGGATATGGTAACTTTTTCTATTTGATATACACGATGTTAGCGTATTCTCTGACCATTCATTGTCTTGATAATAAATGCTTGGGGGAAGAGACGACGCACTTCGGCTAATACTTTGCGGATTTCGGGGTCAGAACGCTCGGCTCCGTATGTATATTTGATAACTCCATCGCTATCGGTGTAGTGTTCCACACCGGTAAGTCCCTTAAACTGGCGGTCACCCTCGGGAATAACTTTCTTCCATGACGTCAGGAATTGCACCTTATATATAACAACGTCACGGTCGTCTTGCTGAGCAGGCGCGGTAGTGGTGGTGCCAGTAATCGGCGTACTGGTATAGACATCAAATGCCGGTTTAGCAGGCTCGGTAACCTGTTCGCGAGAGGTTGACGGCGTGGTCGGCGTTGATGTTTGGGCAGGTTCGGTAGGCAACGGTGTAGATGTCCAGGACCACGCAGCGCTGGAAGGAGTCACAGTTGTTGACGACGGCGCGGGTGCAGGTTCAGGCGTCGACGGGGTTGGTGTCGACGGAGTGACAGCGGGTGTTGACGGAGTCACGGCCGGCGTCGTGGGCGTGGCTGTTGTCTGGGCAACATCCGGTTGAGTTGTTGTCGACGGAGTGGTGTGGCTTACTGTACCGTTTTGCAAATCGTCGAGGTGGCGATATTTGCGAACGGCGTTGGCAATCGCGCGTGCAAGCATCGTCGAGCCCTCGTCTGAGTCCATAAATCGCTCTTGCTGAGGGTTGCAGATGAAATCAAGTTCAACGAGGATTGACGGCATCGCCGTTTTCACAAGCACATAAAACGGAGCCTGACGAACGCCGTTATCCTTGCGACCGGCTGTCTTGTGCAACTCTTTCTGCACCTCATTGGCAAGACGGATACTCTTGTCCATGTCGGCGCTCTGCCCTATCTCAAACATTATGTAACTCTCGGTCGAGTTGGGGTTAAATCCTTGATAAGTTGTCGTATAGTCCGGTTCAAGGGTGATAACCGAGTTCTCGCGACGGGCAACCTCCATGTTGGCTTCTGATTTCTCGAGACCGAGCGTGTAGACCGATGCACCGTTGACCGTTGTCCGCTGGGGGTTGCTCTCGGCAACCGAGTTGGCATGAATAGAAATAAAGATATCACCGCCCGATTTGTTTGCTAAATCTGCACGGCCCTGAAGTGTCACAAAGCGGTCACCATTGCGGGTCATCACCACCTTGCAATCTTCCATCTCGTCGGTCAAAAAATAGGCGAGTTTCTGCGCCACGGCCAGGTTGATAAATTTTTCTTGGGTAATAGTTCCCGACGCACCATAGTCACGACCGCCATGACCGGGGTCTATGATCACTGTGAAAGCCCAAGCAGGCGTAGCCATAGTGATGGCCACAAACAATATGGAGAGAAAAAATCGGCGCCAAGTCATGGCTGTTATATTTAAAGGTGTAAATGTTGTCACGTTTCGCGAAATTGAGTTATTGGCAGGCAAAATCGGCTACCTTTCGGAATTTATTGCAAAAATAGCAATTAAATTTTAGATAGCAATAGAAAATGACACAATATCTCAGCCAATCGCATCAAATTCAGCAAAACTACACCGGCTCCTCGATCTCGCCGGCGGGTAGTCGGCTATCCATACCGGTATAACCGCGTTTTGTGCATTTGCTATCAATCGAGGAGCCGGAGCTACTCATCACGATGGGTGTCCCGGCAACAACAACATCATCAACAACTTCAACTACACATTATAAAATATAGGGGCGATTATACAATAATTAACAGCACGGCTACGTTAATTTAGATGATGAAAACTATCCGATTGACATTAGTGCTGATTGTCAGTATCTTCGCCGTGATGAACGGCGTTGATGCTAAGGCTGCACGACTCAATGACAAACTTAACAATCGCCCGTATGCCGACCTTCGCCGTTGGCATCTGGGTTTCTCTATAGGCCTTCACACTCAAGACATTACGTTCACGCATAACGGCTTTGTCACTCCCGAGGGTGAAAGTTGGTTTATGGACCAACCGGCGTTCTCGCCCGGTTTCTGTGTCAACGGTCTTGTCGACCTCAGACTCAGCACTTATTTTAACTTGCGCTTCTCGCCGGGTATGTACTTCGGCAACCGCGACATAAAGATGATTGAAGCAACAACCGGCGCAAAGGAGTCTCAGAATGTTAAGTCAGCCTATGTTGTTGCGCCTATCGACTTGAAATTCTCGTCGTTAAGATTGCGCAATGTGCGCCCCTACGTGACCGGTGGCGTCATGCCAACTTTTGACGTATCAAAACGCCGCAGCGACTTCCTGAAGTTCAACACTGCCGATGTTTATCTGACCGTCGGCTTTGGCTGCGACTTCTATCTGCCCTACTTCAAGTTTATCCCTGAGGTCAAATTCTGTTTTGGCTTGACCGATATTCTCGACCGCAATCGTCCCGACCTCGAGGACAACCCTGATATGCTGAAGATGACCCAGTCGCTCAAGAAAGCAACGTCACAGATGGTGGTTTTCACCTTCTATTTTGAATAACCAATCGCTCGACGCAGTTCACCACTTCCCAGATGAAACAAGCATCAACCAAAAGCCGTCTCCTACTGATTCTTCTCTCGATAGTGCTCTCTGTCTCGGGCAGTTATGCTCAGACCGACGCACTATTTACCCAATACTATGAGGTTCCGTCCTACTATAATCCCGCCGCAATCGGTAACAGCGACTACGTCCGCATCCGCGTCGGCTCTCGACTGCAATGGCTTGGAATCGACGGGGCGCCATTGACATTCCTCGGCCTGGCCGACATGCCGGTGAAAGTCGGGACAAAGCGCGTCGGGCTCGGCGTCGTTCTGCAACAAGAGTCCATTGGCCTTTACAGCAACATAAACGCCTCGGTTCAAGCCGGTTATAAGTTCAAAGCGCTTAAAGGCGTCTTCACTGCCGCCGTTAACATTGGTTTTGTTGACCGAAATTTCAAAGGCTCGGAGGTCTATATCCCTGACGATGACGACTTTCACGAAAGTACCGACGATGCTATCCCGACGACCGACGTCCACGGTACTGCGTTTGACATCGGCGCGGGTATTGACTACGTTCACCCTCGTTTCCATGCCGGCGTGTCGTTCATGCATGCCAACTCGCCGACGGTTCGCTTCACCAGCGACAGCGGCTCGGCCGGCGGCGGTGATGCAGGTGCTGCGACTGGCGAATCTGCTAAAAATTATGAATTTCAGTCACCTGCCACACTTTATTTCCTTGCCGAAGGCAATATACCGATAAAAAATACGTTATTTGAAGTGATGCCATCCTTGATGGTTGTTAGTGATTTCACTTTCACCACCGGCCAGATAACCGGACGAGTCCGTTACAACAAGTTTCTGACAGCCGGCCTTGGATATCGCTACAACGATGCCGTATCGCTCGTTCTGGCCGCTGAAATCAAAGGATTTTTCATTGGATACAGTTATGATTATCCGGTTTCCAAGGTTTCGCTGGCATCCTCCGGCAGCCACGAGGTGTTTGCAGGTTATAGCCTCAAACTCAACTTGGGCGAAAAAAATAAAAACAAACACAAGAGTATTCGCATAATGTAAATATGAAAAAATCAGCATCTTATATCGTCACTTTATTCACCGGACTTTTGCTCGCAAGTTGCGCTGCAGGAAGCCACAGTTCGGCCGGCGGCGAAGTTACCGGAGTTGGCGGTTCGGCATGGGCTGAACCAACGCCCTACGGAATGGTGCTCGTTTCGCGCGGCTCGATGAAAATAGGCCCCGCCGAAGCCGACAGTGCCTGGAACCTTCGTGCCGACCCGCGCGGCATGTCGGTCGATGCTTTTTGGATGGATGAAACCGAGATTACCAACTCTAAATACAAGCAGTTTGTGTTTTGGGTTCGTGACTCTATCATCCGCGAGCGTCTTGCCGACCCCGCTTACGGCGGCAACGAGGCTTTCAAGATTGAGGAAGACCGCGACGGTAACCCCATAAAACCTTACCTTAACTGGAACAAGCCTATTCCCTGGCGTAACCCCAACGAAGACGAGGCTCGCGCGATTGAAAGTGTCTATCGCACCAACCCCATCACTGGCGCGCGTGAACTTGACCCCACTCAGATGAACTATCGCTATGAGGTCTATAACCACACCGAGGCCGCCCGTCGTCGCAACCGCCTTGACCCGCGTCAGCGAGAGTATAACACCGACCGCCCCGTGCCCACGTCTATACCCGTTATCTCAAAGGATACCGCCTATATCAACGACGAGGGTGACATCATTCGCGAAACCATTACTCGCGGCCTGACCGGCGACTATGATTTCCTCAACACATATATAGTTAATGTGTACCCCGACACGACCGCTTGGATTAACGACTTTGAAAACGCCTACAACGAGCCCTACGTTCGTCTCTATTTCTCTCATGGCGGTTACAACGAGTATCCCGTTGTCGGTGTAAGTTGGGAACAGGCCAATGCATTCGCCAACTGGCGCACTGACTTCCTGCGCCGCTCGCTTGGCCGTGAAGGCGTCTATATCGAGCCATACCGTCTGCCAACCGAGGCCGAATGGGAATTTGCAGCCCGTGCCGGTAACGACAACAACAAATATCCGTGGGATGGCGACCTGCCGTTGACCGAACAGAAAGGTTGCTTCTATGCCAACTTTAAGCCACAGGACGGCAACTATGTGCAAGACGGTCAGTTGATTACGGCTCGCGTCGGGACCTATTCGCCAAACGATTTCGGTCTCTATGACATGGCCGGCAACGTCAGCGAATGGACATCGACCGCCTACACCGAGAGCGTCTCCAAGCAGACTGCCGACATCAATCCCGAGTATCGCTATGACGCGGCCATCGAGGACCCCTACAAGATGAAGCGCAAAATCGTGCGCGGCGGTTCTTGGAAAGATGTTGCCCACAATATCCGAAGCGACATCCGCATGTGGGAATATCAGAACGAGCAGCGCAGCTACATCGGTTTCCGTTGTGTCCGCTCTCAGATTGGTTTTGCGCGCGGAAATAAAGCCAAAAAGTAAACATTACACCTTTATATATCAATCTTCAATTATCCCCTTCCTTTTAGACTGACTCAAAATGGGAAAAATCAAACGATATAAAAACAGCATTGAGCGCTTCCTCTCGGGAGAAAGCGGTCAGCGTTTCTTCAATTTCTGCTACAGTATCGGTGCCGCTATCGTTATCTGGGGTGCGCTTTTCAAGATTCTTCACCTCCCCGGCGGTAACACCCTTCTCTGTATAGGTATGGGAACCGAGGTATTGATGTTTATCTTGACAGCCTTTGACCGTCCGCCGCGTGAATATCACTGGGAAGAGGTTTTTCCCGTGCTCCACACCAAGGACCCCGAAGACCGTCCTGACTTTGCCGGTGGCGGCGGGATTGTGATATCGGGTGGCGCAGGTGACGACTCAGCCTACGCGGGCGAAGGCTATGCAGGTGACCCGCGTGCAGCCGCCGGGCTTCCCGGCATCGCCCTCAGCGAGGAAGATACGCTGTCGCTCAGCGAAAGCATCGCACGCATGTCGGCCGCCAGCGAGCAACTCTCGCGCATGGCCGAACTGACCAATGCAACCCAGGAATACCTTGCCCAAATGGCCGGTATCGCCGAGCAGATGCAGCAACTCAAGGAAACAACCGAGTCGCTCAACCAAGTCTCGGCCGTGCTCCTCGAAAGTTATCGCGCTATTACCGACAATTCTGAGAACATCTCGACCTCGTCGGCCGGCTATGTCGAGCAGATGCAGGCTCTCAACCGCAATATCGGCGGCCTCAATACTATCTATGAAATCCAACTCAAGAGCGTGGCCTCGCAACTCGACAGTATCGACCGCGTCAACCGTGGCATCAAGGATATCCGCGACATGTATGAAAAGAGCGCTTCCCAAAGCGCCCACTACTGTGAGGAAACCGAGAAGATGGCTCGATATATGCAGCAACTCAATCAGGTATATGAAAAGATGATACACGCAATGACCATCAACATGTATCGTCCCATGATGACCGACCTCGCCCCCTCGGTATCTCCCGACGGTAGCGAAAACCGTAACTCATAAAAAACATAGTCTACAATTCAGAACACAACCATAATCTCCAATGGGACAGTCCAACACACGTCTTTCTCCGCGACAAAGGATGATAAACCTAATGTATATCGTCCTGACCGCTATGCTCGCGCTCAATGTTTCGAGCGACGTGCTCGACGGCTTCGTGCAGGTTGAAGACGGTCTGTCGCGAACCAATGACAACTATGGCCAGCGCAACGCTGCCATCTACAATCAGTTACAGGCGTTTTCGATTCAAAACCCCGAGAAAGGCACTCCGTGGTTCAACAAGGCCTCAGAGGTGCGCCGCCATTCAGACCAAATTTATAATCTGATAGACTCGCTCAAAACGCTGATTGTTGTCAAAGCCGACGGTAAAGACGGTAAAGTCAATGACATCCAGCATCGCGATGACCTTGAAAGCGCCGCTGTTGTCATGCTCAACCCGACCGACCGCCGCGGCGAGGCTCTGCGCCATGCAATTGACGAATACTCTACCTATATAACAGCGCTGATTGGCGACACTGTTAAACGCAAAAACGTTGCCATCTCGCTGTCGACCGCTCCATTCAAGCGCCCCGGCATCTCGGTGCCACAGGTTTGGGAGGAAGCCAAGTTTGAAAACCAGCCCGTCGTGGCTGCTATTACTCTGTTGACTAAGTTACAGAACGACGTCCGATATGCCGAGGGTGAGGCTCTTGCCCATCTGCTTGCCAATGTCGATGCAGGCGACGTCCGCGTCAACGAACTAAACGCCCTTGTTATCCCCGACAGTCGCATGGTTATGCGCGGCGGCAAATACTCGGCGCGCATCGTCCTCGCCGCCGTCGACACCACGGCCCGTCCCGACATTTTTGTCAACGGCAAGTTGCTCGGCAACAATAACGGCCTGTATGAGTTCAACACATCGTCTACCGGAACTTTTGACTACTCGGGCTATCTCGAGGTTCAACATGGTGACGGTACAAAGACTCAGCATCCGTTCAAGTCAAGTTACGTTGTCATGGAACCGTCGGCAACCGTGTCGGCAACGATGATGAATGTCCTCTATGCCGGCATCAACAACCCGATTTCAATCTCGGTTCCCGGCGTGCCGACCAGCGAGGTCTCAGCCTCGATGACCAACGGAACGCTGACCCGCAACGGTCAGGACTGGGTTGCCCGTCCCTCTGCCGTTGGCAAAGACGCTACCATCACCGTCACCGCCAATATCGACGGTCGCCAGCAGACGGTCAACACAACTACTTTCCGCGTTCGCAAGTTGCCCGACCCCGTCGCTTTCATCAACATCCCCGATGCCGGCGGAACGACTACACGTTACAAGGGCGGCAAACCAATCTCAAAAACCGCCTTGCTCGGTGCCAACAGCCTCGATGCTGCCATCGATGACGATATGCTCAACATCGACTTTAAAGTCCTTGGTTTTGAGACAGTATTCTTTGACTCAATGGGCAACGCTATCCCAGAGGTCAGTTCAGGGGCGCAATTCTCTCAGCGCCAGAAAGATTCGTTTAAGCGACTCTCGCGTGGAAAGCGATTCTATATCTCTCGCATCCGCGCTATAGGTCCCGACGGTATTGAGCGAACCCTTAACCCTGTCGAGGTTATCGTAAACTAATCGACCCACTATTGTGATAATATCAATGACACCAACCCATCAACCAATATATCTGATGAAAAAAATCTGTCGTTCACTTGTTGTCTTGGCCGTTACAGTGCTATCGGCAACCTCGGCACTCGCCCAGGATGCCTCTACCGGCTCGGTTGTTCGCCGTCGCATTGATAACACCTCGCCTCAACGCAGTTCAGCATCAGCACCTATGCGCAACATGACTCCCGGCCAGTCGCGTCCCGGCGCGGCAACGGCCCGGCCGTCGGCCTCCGGTCAAGTCACCGAGCGCATGCAGTCACGATTTGAGTCAACCCCAACAAGCGATGCCGACCTCGAGTGGATGCGCGTCATCTACCGCTCCATCGACTTGAGCAAAGATGCCAACGCGCCTCTATATTTCCCCGACGAGCCTATCGACGGTCAGGAGAACCTATTCCGCATCATAATGCGACTCCTTGCCGCCGATGAAATACCCGCCTACGAATACCTCGATGGCCGCGAAGTGTTCACCGACCAATATCGCGTCAACGTTCGCGACATGCTCGACCGCTTCCACATTATTTATACCAACGCCAAAGGGTCGACCGACAAGCACCCCAAGTTTGACATCGACGACAGCGATGTACCGGCCAACGAGGTCCTCTCCTACTACATTGTTGAGCGCTGGGAGTTTGACCGTCGCACCAACAAGATGCGCTCACAGATTGAAGCCATCTGTCCCGTGCTCCACCGTTCGGGGGACTTTGGAGGCGAGGCCGTTCGCTACCCCATGTTCTGGCTCAAGTTTGACGACCTCCGTCCCTACCTGACAACCCAGTATGTCTTCCTCAGCGACGACAACAACCTGGCAACAACCACCTACGACGACTATTTCCAACTGTCTCTCTATGACGGCGACATCTATAAGACACGCAACCTGCGCAACCAGTCGCTCATGCAACAGTTCCCCGACCCCGAGGACCTCAAGCGTGCTCAAGACAGCATTCAAAATCGACTTGACTCGTTTGAAAACAATCTTTGGGTACCCACCCTCGAGGAACTTGCCCAGATGCGCGAAAAGCAAGCCGCCGAAGAAATTGCCAAGGCCAATGACGACAATGACGAGTCGGTGGACAGCGAAAATGCAACTCCAGCCAAGGAAACAAAAACCACTCGCACATCTCGCGGCACGTCTTCCCGCTCGACCAAAGCCACAAAACCCCAGACTACCAAAGTCAAGAAGCCCAAAGCGCCCAAGTCATCCGGCGGCTCATCATCGGGAGCCGCACGTAGCGTCCGCAACCGTCGCAAATAAACCGCTATTGACAGCGTAATCACAAATAACAAAGGGATAAACACCAATTTATCCCTTTTCTTTATTTTTATACATAAATCTAATTATATCATTGACGCTATCTCCTCATCACCACCTTTAGTCCCGTCATCATTGTGGTTTGTACGAGGATTAATTAGGATTAATTACTGCGAGGATTTAAAGAAAATTTCATAAAAAGTTTGCACAATTAATCAAACTTTGCTACCTTTGCACTCGCAATCCGCGCATGTGGCGTAATTGGTAGCCGCGTTAGACTTAGGATCTAATGTCTTAGGACGTGGGGGTTCGAGTCCCTTCATGCGCACGAGTTGACTAAAGGAGATTTTTCAGTTGAAATTTCTCCTTTTTCTTTTCTGTAACTCTCTGTTA